>JAGRCC010000841.1 GCA_020433785.1 Anaerolineae bacterium | reverse complement strand
TCCACGATGTTGTGATGGTCGACACCTACTCCTTACTCCCTACTCCATAGTTGAAAGGTCTATCAATGACAACACAACCCACTATTCGTTTTGCCGCCATCGGCCTCAACCACAACCATATCTATGGGCAGGTCAACCTGCTGCTGCGGGCCGGGGCGGAGTTTGTTTCGTTTTATGCCAAAGAGCCTGATCTAATTGCCGCTTTCACGCCGCAATATCCCCAGGCCCGGCTGGCCGGCAGCATCGCCGAAATCTTAGAGGATGAGTCGATCCAACTCATCGTCAGCGCGGGCATTCCCAACGAGCGCGCGCCGTTGGGCCTGACCGTGATGCAGCACGGTAAGGATTATATGAGCGACAAGCCCGGCTTCACCTCCCTCGATCAACTGGCCGAGGTGCGCCGGGTGCAGCAAGAAACGGGGCGCATCTATTCGATCTGCTTTAGCGAACGGTTTGAAAATCCGGCCACCGTCAAGGCCGGCGAGTTAGTCCGGGCCGGAGCCATCGGCCGGGTGGTGCAAACCATCGGCCTGGGACCGCACCGCGCCAACTTGCCCAGCCGGCCCGATTGGTTTTTCCGCAAGGCCCAGTACGGCGGCATCCTGACCGATATCGCCGCCCACCAGGTCGATCAGTTTCTGTACTTCACCGGCTCAACCGAGGCCGAGGTGGTCGCGGCTCAGGTGGCTAATTACAACCACCCGCAGCACCCCGAATTGGAAGATTTCGGCGATATGATGCTGCGCGGCAGCGGCGGCGCCGGCTACATCCGCATCGACTGGTTTACGCCCGACGGCCTCAACACCTGGGGCGACGGCCGGCTGACCATTCTGGGCACCGACGGCTATATCGAACTGCGCAAATACTGCGATATCGCCGGCCGGCCGGGCGGCAACCATCTCTTCCTGGTCGATCAACAAGAGATGCGGTACATCGACTGCAACGACGTTGAGCTACCCTATGGCCGGCAGTTAATCAGCGATATTATCAACCGCACCGAAACAGCGATGCCCCAAGCCCACTGCTTCTTAGCTTCCGAACTCTCACTCCGGGCCGAGGCACAGGCGCAGCGATTGGGGCATCTTCAATAATAAATTTAGTGTGGGGATGAGACTGGAGATTAGGAGATTGGATCATATTAACCTGAGTTCGACAATAGAATGCGTTCATGTCATTTCGCAGCGATAGCGGAGAAATCCCTGAAACCATACAATCAAACGATGTCTGGTTGGGAAGATTTAAAGCGACAACGTCAGTTTTTCCGGTGGTTGCTTCAATTATTGAAATGCCTGAGGGATTTCTCCGCCTCCGGCTGCGAAATGACAGTCACAACTTCAATTCTTGAACACAAGTTAATAATCTCCAGTCTCCAATCTCCAGTCTCCCAATCTCCACCCCACTTACCTTAGGATATCGAACAATGACTAAAACACTCAAAGTCGGTGTCGTTGGCAGCGGCATCGGCCAATCTCATATTGAAAGCTATCAAACCCTGCCCGATATGTTTGAAGTGCTGGCGCTGTGCGACCTTGACCGGGCCAGGGCCGCCGCCGTGGCCGAAAGCTGCGGCGTCCCCCGCGTGGTGACCGATCTGGCCGAGTTGTGCCGGATGGATGATCTGGACGTGATCGACGTTTGCACGCCGTCCTTCCTCCACTTTCCGCACACGCTGCAAGCGCTGGCCGCGGGCAAACACGTCATCTGCGAAAAGCCGGTAGCCGGTTCGCTGCGGGAAATCGATCAACTCATCGCCGCCGAAGCCGAGTCGGGCAAGCGGGTGATGCCGATCTTCCAATATCGCTATGGGTTGGGCATCCAAAAGCTGAAGTTTCTGGTCGATCAGGGCGTGGCCGGCCAAGCCTATCTAACCACGGTCGAAACAGCCTGGCGACGGCGGCCGCCCTATTACGCTGTGCCCTGGCGCGGCAAATGGGAGACTGAACTGGGCGGGGCGCTGGTGACGTTGGCCATTCACGCCCATGATCTGTTGACTTACATTGTTGGGCCGGTCAAAAGCGTCTTCGCCCGCACCAAAACCCTGGTCAACGCCATCGAAACCGAAGATTGCGTGTCGGCCTCGCTGGAAATGGCCGATGGTTCGCTGGCGTCGCTGTCGGTCACCACCGGCTCGGCCATGGAGATTAGCCGCCACCGTTTCTGCTTCAGCCACCTGATGGCCGAAAGCAATACCCGGCCCTACCACAACAGCTTCGAACCGTGGACCTACTGCGGCGACTCGGCGGAGATTGACACCCACATTCAGGAGACGCTGGCCCGCTTCGAGCCCCTGCCGGAACGGTTCCCCGGCCAGTTCTATCGCTTCTATCAGGCCCTCCAGAGCGGCGCCGAACTGCCGGTCACGCTGGCCGACGCTCGCGCTTCATTAGAACTGGTGACGGCGCTGTATGCCTCGGCGGAGACGGACCGCTCGGTCGAGCTGCCCATCGGGCCGGACCATCCCAAGTACGCCAATTGGCGGCCCCAGGAGGTGCATCATGACTAAACAAAAACATGTCGGCATCGGCGTCATCGGGGCCGGCTTTCTGGCCGAAACACGCGCGCGCTGCTACGCTCAAGTCAGCGGCTACCACGCCGACATTGTAGCCGTGGCCGCCCGCAGCGAAGCCAGCGCCGTAAAATTCGCCGAACGCTACCACGTGCCCCATCACTATACGGATTACCACCAACTGCTGGCGCTGCCCGAAGTCGAGATGGTCGATCTGTGCGTGCCAAATCACCTGCACCGCCCCATCGCCGAAGCAGCAGCGGCAGTCGGCAAGCACATTGTCTGCACCAAACCGTTGACGGCCTACGTCGGGCAAGATTTACCGGCGGATGCCAGTGATGAGGCCATCTCGGCCGTTGACCGCCAACACATGCTGACCGTGGCCGCCCAAGACGCCCAGGCCATAATCGAGGCTGCCGAACGCGGCGGGGTCAAACTGATGTACGGCGAAAACTGGATCTACGCCCCCTCACTTGTCAAAGCCGAAGAATTGATCACGACCGCGCAAGGCACCATCATCGAGATGCGCGGCGGCGAGTGCCACAGCGGATCGCATTCGCCCTACTCCAAGATCTGGCGCTACACCGGCGGCGGGGCGCTGCTGCGCTTGGGGGCACACCCCATCGGCGCGATGTTGTACTTGAAGCAGCAGGAGGGGGTGGCTCGCCGTGGCCAACCCATTCGCCCGGTCGCGGTCAGCGCCGAGGTGGGCGATCTGAGCCGCATCGCCTCTGTCGCCGCCGAGGCGCAGCCGTGGATCACCACCGGCTGGCAGGATGTCGAAAATTGGGCGGCGGTCATCATCACCTTCGATGACGGCAGCCGAGCCGTGGCCAACGCCTCCGATGCCGTGCTGGGCGGGATGGAGAGCAAGCTAGAGATTTTCATGTCGAACAGCCGCCTGAACTGCAACCTCAGCCCCAATAACCTGCTCCAAGCCTACGGGCCGGGTCCCGGCGTGTTCGGCGACGCCTATATTATGGAAAAGGTCAGTACCAGCGCCGGCTGGACCACCCCCATGCCCAACGAGGATTGGAGTTCCGGCCATCTGCCCATGTGCCAGGATTTTGTCGCCGCCGTGGCCGAAGATCGTCCGGCTCGAGCCGATGGGCGGTTGGGGTTGGATGTCGTGCGGGTGGTCTATGCCGCTTATCTGGCCGCGGCCAGCGGCCGGCGGGTGGGGTTAACATTATGACTTTACCAGACAGTTCTAAACTGTGTATTCACACCATCACCACCAAACCGTGGTCCATCGAAGAAGCCATCGAGCAGTACCGCCGGGCCGAAGTGGCCGGGATTACCGTGTGGCGGCAGGCGCTCGAAGGGCGCGATGGGGCGGCGACCGGTCGGCGCATTCGCGAGGCCGGGCTGGCTGTTGTCTCGCTCTGTCGCGGCGGCTTCTTTCCGGCGCTCGATGCCGCCGGTCGGCAAGCGGCCATCAACGACAACCGGCGGGCGATCGACGAGGCCGCCGCCTTGGGCGCGCCATTGGTGGTCTTAGTCTGCGGGGCGACGCCGGGCCAGTCGCTGGACGTGTCGCGCCAGCAGATTCGCGACGGCATCACCGCCGTGCTGCCCCACGCCACCGCCTGCGGGGTCAAACTCGCCATCGAGCCACTACACCCCATGTACGCCGACAGCCGTTCGGCGATTAATACGCTGAAGCAGGCCAACGATATGTGCGCGGCGCTCGACTCGCCTTTTGTGGGCGTCGCCGTGGATGTCTATCACCTGTGGTGGGACCCGGCTTTGGAGGCGGAGATTCGACGCTGCGGGCAAGGCGGCTGGCTGTTCGCCTTTCATGTCTGCGATTGGAAAACGCCCACTGAAGATATGCTCAATGATCGCGGCCTAATGGGCGAAGGGTGCATCCCTATTCCCACTATTCGCGGCTGGGTGGAGCAGGCGGGTTTTGATGGCTTCAATGAAGTAGAAATCTTTTCAAATAAATATTGGGCTGAAGATCAGTCGATCTTTTTACAAAAAATAAAAGCGGCGTATTTGGAATACGTGTAAAAAACTTCGTAGGACGAGCTTTAGCTTGTCCGCAACAGCGAGCAAACTAAAGTTCGCTCTACAGTTGCGACTTTATAAGGAGACACCATGAAAACACATCACGTTGGCATCATTATGAACGGCGTTACCGGCCGGATGGGAACGAACCAGCATCTGATTCGCTCGATTGTGGCGATTAGACAGCAGGGCGGGGTTAAAATCAGCGCGGATGAAGTGATTATGCCCGAGCCGGTGCTGGTGGGGCGCAATGTGAACAAGCTGCAAGCATTGGCCGAGTCATTCGGCCTAACCCGTTACTCGACCGATATCGATGATTGTCTGAGCGACCCCGACAACCAAATCTATTTCGATGCCCAGCTCACGAACCTGCGGGTTGATGCCGTGCGCAAAGCCATCACGGCCCGGAAGAGCATCTACTGCGAAAAGCCGACCGCCACCAACACCGCCGACGCCCTGGCGTTGTATCACGAGGCCCGCGAGGTCGGTCTGAAAAATGGCGTAGTTCAGGACAAGCTGTTTCTGCCCGGCCTGCTCAAGCTCAAATATTTAATTGACACCGGCTATTTTGGCCGGATTCTGTCCGTTCGCGGTGAGTTCGGATATTGGGTCTTTGATGGCTTCGGCCAGCCTACCCAGCGACCGTCGTGGAATTATCGCCAAGAAGACGGCGGCGGTATGATCTTGGATATGTTTGCCCACTGGCGCTACGTCATCGACAATCTGTTTGGTTCGATCAAAGCCGTCTCTTGTCTGGGCGCGACCCACATCGATAAACGGATCGATGAGAACGGCCACGAGTACACCTGCACCGCCGATGACGCGGCCTACGCCACCTTTGAACTGAACAACGGCGTCATCTGCCAGTTCAACTCCTCGTGGGCCGTCCGCGTCCGGCGCGACGATCTGTTGACCTTGCAGGTGGACGGCACACGCGGCAGCGCCGTGGCCGGACTGCGCGACTGTGTCATTCAACACGACTCCTTTACACCCAAACCGATCTGGAATCCCGACATCGACAGCCCGATCGACTTCTTCGAGACCTGGCAGCGCGTCCCGACCAATCAAATCTACGACAACGCTTTCAAAGTCCAGTGGGAAATGTTCCTCAAGCACGTGGTCAAAGACACGCCGTTTCCGTGGACTCTCTTGGAAGGCGCCAAAGGGGTACAACTGGCCGAGATGGGCCTCAAATCTTGGGAAGAACGCTGCTGGGTGGATCTACCCGAACTAGATTAGAGATTAGCGAATATATAGGAGCGACAAAGCAAGCTTTGTCACCGTCAATGAAAGATCAAAGCAAGCTTTGATGCTCCAACGGAAATTAGAGGAGTAAACGCCATGTCACTTAATTTGCAACTACCTAACGCCGACGGTTTGCTAGAGTCTTACACCCTCAGCCCGCCGGCGAAGTTTAGCCCGCCGGTCGGATCGCTGACGAGCCGAATCGCTTATTCGGCCGCGCATGTGGTGTGCGACCCGCTGGCGGATATCAATCCCACCCTGGAAACCGCGCTAGATTGGGAGGCTACGCTGGCCTACCGGCGCTATCTGTGGTCGCTGGGGCTATCGGTGGCCGAGGCGATGGACACGGCCCAGCGCGGGATGGGGCTGGATTGGGCGACGACGCAGGAACTCATTCGTTGCTCGATAGCCGAGGCGCGGGCCGAGGGCGGTAACATCGCCTGCGGCGCAGGTACCGATCATCTCGCGCCGCACCCGGACCTGACGCTGGAGCAGGTGGAAGCCGCCTATGAAGAGCAGGTCGGCTTTGTGGAAGGCGTCGGCGGGCGGGTCATTCTGATGGCCAGCCGGGCGCTGGCGGCCTGCGCCACCGATCCCGAAGACTATGTGCGAGTTTACGGTAAAATTCTAGGACAGGTGTCACAGCCGGTGGTGATCCATTGGTTGGGCGATATGTTTGATCCGGCGCTGGCCGGCTATTGGGGATCGCGCGACGTCGAGACGGCGATGGATACCTGCCTCCACATCATCGGCGACTATGCGGCGAAGGTCGATGGGGTCAAAATCTCGCTGTTGGATGCTCAGTCGGAAATCGATATGCGCCGCCGGCTGCCGGCGGGAGTCCGTATGTACACCGGCGACGACTTCAACTACCCCGAACTCATTCGCGGCGATGAGCAGGGTTACAGCCACGCTCTCCTGGGCATCTTCGACGCCATCGCTCCGGCCGCTTCGGCCGCGATTCAGGCGCTGGATGGCGGTGACACCGAGCGATTCGAGTCGATCCTAGCGCCGACCGTAGCGCTATCTCGCCACATCTTCCAGGCGCCGACATACTACTACAAAACCGGCGTCGTTTTCATGGCTTACCTTAACGGTCATCAATCGCATTTTAAGATGGTCGGCGGGCAGGAGAGCGCGCGCTCAATGCTTCACTTGACGGAGCTGTTCAAGTTGGCCGATCGAGCCGGGCTGCTGATCCATCCGGAGTTGGCGGTCGAGCGGATGCGGCGGGTGTTGGCTGTGGCCGGGGTGGGAGAATAGCGCAATGGAGAGTAATTACACCTCGGTGGGCCATTGGTTGCCCACCGGGGCGTCGTTCGAATGAAACTTGATAGGCTCGGAGGGACTCGAACCCTCAACCCGCGGATTAAGAGTCCGCTGCTCTGCCAATTGAGCTACGAGCCTGCTTGGGAGAGATTGATTACTATACCAGGCTTAAATTTCTTTTGCAAATGAGCCGATATTATAAAGCATTTAGAATGAAGGGCAGAAACATCAGCACCCCGGCAAACAGTAGGCCGGTGATTAAACCCAGAATGATGTAAAAAATCGGTTCGT
>JAGRCC010000840.1 GCA_020433785.1 Anaerolineae bacterium | reverse complement strand
AACAACCTGCTGCTCAACGAGGAGTTGGCCAGTCGCTACCGGTTGGACGATGTGCTTGATCGCAGCGGGCTGGGCGCGGTTTTCAAGGCTTACGATAAAAAGCTGGGCATCGATGTGGCCATCAAGGTCATCGACCTGAAACGGGTCGATGAACCGGCGCTCGAAGAGCGGGTGCAGCAGGAAGTGCGCACCGCTATCAAGCTGGATCATCCCAACATCGTCAAAGTTTACGATTACGGGCACGTCGGCTCGATGCTGTACATTATCATGGAGTACATCCCCGGCTATGACCTGGAGCAGGCCCGCCAATCGTTTAAGCATGTGCCGCTGCATCAACTGCTGCGGCTCTGCCGTCATTTGTGCCTGACGGTTGATTATCTGCACCAGAACGGCGTGCTGCATCCTGGCACCAAACCCAAGAACATTATGCTCAAGCCGGACAAAACCAACGAAGGGCAGATGTGGCATCCGGTGCTGATTAATTTGGGGTTTCTACGGCCCAACCAGGAGATTATCAAAACCGGCCATATTTCGGTACGGCGGCTGATTTACCTGGTTTCGCCGGAACTGCTGCTGGGCCATCGCACCGATTTACGCAGCGATGTCTACTCGATGGGGATTTTGCTGTACGATATTTTGGTCGGCCAGCCGCCGTTTTGGCCGTCGAACCTGGAAGAGGCCATTCACCTGCATGTCGAAGTGCCGCCGCCCGCGCCGCGCTCGCTGAAGTCGGACCTGCCGGAGTCGGTGGAAAAGGTCCTGCTGCGGGCTTTGGCTAAAGACCCGGCGGAGCGCTACTTGAGCCTCAAGGGGCTGGCCCAGGATTTGGCCGAGTGTCTCGACGCCCTAACCCTGCCCGACAAACAGGCCCAGCCGCCCCGCCCGGCCTTACCACTGACCGACCTCAACGTCACGTTCGACACCCGGCTGCAAACGGTGACCCCCGGCGAGGCGGTCACTTACCGCATGCTGCTGCACAACAACGGCACTCAAGATGATTACCGCCAGATTCGGGTCGATGGCGTTCCGGCCGAGTGGGTGACGGTTTCACCGGCCACCACGAATCTGGCGCCCCAGGAACGCGACGAGATCGAGATTGAAATCCGGCCGCCTTTATCGCCGCAGAGCCGGGCCGGCCGCCGATCACTCACGTTTCAGGTGGTCAACCAGCACGATCCCGGTCAAATTGAAGAGTTCAAAACCAACCTGACTATCGCTCCCTTCTACCAATTTGAAAGTAACCTGTGGCCGCAAGAGCTAACCGGCGAGCAGGTGACGCAGATTACGGTCGAAAATCAGGGCAATACCGCCGCCAGCTATACTATCCAGCCAAAAGAAGACAAACTGCTTAAATTCCAGCCGTCGCGCCAACAGCTCAAACTGGACGTCGGCGAGAAGGGCGCGGCTGATTTCAAAGTGGCGTTCCACCGGCGCTATCTGGTGGGGGACGTCCAGACTCACACTTTTTCATTGGTACTCACCTCCGCCAATCAGCAGACCGTGACTCACAGCGGTCAGATCACCGACGGCGGTCGCTTTCCGGTGCGCTGGGCGCTGGTCAGCCTGCTGGCGTTAATGCTATGCGCCTGCGCGGCGCTAGTGCTGTATCTGCAAGCGCCGGCCCTGATCGCCGAACAAACCGGTATTGCGGTCTCGACCTCGAACGCGGCCGTTGAAACCAGGGCGGCCCAGGCGACCCAACAACAGAGCGCTACCGCCACCGCCATTATCGCCACGGCCAACTGGCTGGCCCAAGATACCGACCGGGATGGCCTGACCAATGCCGAAGAGCAAGCCGCCAACACCGACCCCACCAGTTACGACACCGACGGTGACACGCTGCCCGACGGGGCTGAATTAAAAGAGTTGAACACCGACCCGCTCCGGCCGGACACCGACTTTGACGGTATTCGCGATGATGTCGAGGTGCTCAATATTTGGGATCCGAAAAACAAAGACACCGACCTCGACGGGACGCCCGATGCCTTCGATGACAATCCCAACCGTCCGCCGACCGTCACGCCGGAGGGCGGCACCCCGGCCTCAACCCTGACCACCCTGGTGGTGGGGTTCAACGAGAGCCAATCTTTCCTGACCCGGATCTTTCTGAGCTCGCCGCCCCGGTATCTGATTGATGAAAACGGAGGCCGGGCCATTATCGAAGTTACCCTGAACCGGCCGGCGGACAGAGTGGTACGCGTGAATTACTACATCATTAACAGCAATGCTATCGCCGGCCAGGATTATACCTTTAACCCCGGTACGCTAGAGTTTATACAGGGCGAGCAAGAGAAATCGATTGAACTGTTTGTGATCGATGATACGGAGCGGGAGGCCAGCCGAGAACTCATTATTTTGGGTCTTCGTGAGCCGTCGGCGGGGGTGGCTTTAGGCGTAGACCGGCTCGAACTACAAATTGAGGACAACGACTGAGCCAATGGTTCGTTTTGATATTCTGACCCTGTTTCCGGAGATGTTCGCGGGGCCGTTTGAAGCCAGTATCATCAAACGGGCCCAAGAGAACCGTTTCATCGAGATCGCGCTGCACAATATTCGCGATTACGCCCCCGGCAAACATCGCGTCACCGATGATACCCCGTACGGCGGCGGCGGCGGCATGATTATGAAGCCGGAACCGATTTTCAACGCCGTAGAAGCCATTCTTGGCCTCGACGTGCCCCAGGCCGGCTATCAGGAACTGCACCGCCAAGGCTACCCGCCGATCATCCTGCTGACCCCGCAGGGCCAGCTGCTAACCCAGTCGACGGCCCAGGCGCTAACCACGGTAGAGCGCCTGCTGCTCATCTGCGGCCGGTACGAGGGCATCGATGAGCGGGTGCGCCGCTATCTGGTCACCAATGAGCTATCGATTGGCGATTACGTCTTGTCCGGCGGCGAACTCGCTGCGATGATCGTGGTCGATGCGGTGACGCGGCTGATCCCCGGCGTATTGGGCGACGCCGAAGCCACGGCCAAAGACTCCCACTCGGAAGGGCTGCTGGAATATCCGCACTATACCCGCCCCGCCGAATTTCGGGGACACGCCGTGCCGGACATTTTGCTGTCCGGTCATCACGCCAACTTAGAAAAGTGGCGGCGACAACAGTCGCTGCTGCGCACTCAGGCCCGCCGGCCCGATCTGCTGGCCCTGGCCCAATTAAGTGAGGCGGATCGCGACTTTCTGGGTCAGCACGAACATCGAAATGCGGACAGCGACGAGGAGCAGAACGGGGATTAAACCGTTAGGCTATAAGCGTTCATGGCTAGTGGCAAAGCTCTAACAATTTTCAAAGAAAGATTTCGGGCTAAAGATTTACAATTGCTCTATTATCCTTCATAATTCAATCAGTGAACTAATTCTTAAACAACCGATACGAATAAGATCGTTTTGTTAGCGGAAGGTACGCCATGAAGATTATCATTGCCGGGGCGGGTGAAGTCGGCTTTTACCTCTCAAAAATGTTGTCCCAAGAGGACCACGATATCACGGTCATCGACACCAACCCGGAGGTGCTGGGCCTGGTCGAGGCTACTACGGATGTGATTACCATCGAGGGCAGCGCCACTTCGATCA
>JAGRCC010000839.1:1482-3755 GCA_020433785.1 Anaerolineae bacterium | reverse complement strand
TGGCTGTATCCGGTGACCGGGTTGGCCGTACCGGCCGGCCTGCACCTCGAGGATTGGGCCAACCACGATGCCGTGAGTCTCCTGGTTGAACGGGTTCGACGCGTACGCCGTGATTTTTCGCTCGAAATAGAAGCGGACGGCATCATTCGCCTGTGCCAGTTAGTGGAGGGGATGCCTTTGGCCTTGGAACTGGCCGCCACCTGGACCAAAACGCTCTCATGCGCTGACGTAGCCGACGAAATTCAGCAAAGCCTGGACTTTTTGAGCACGACCCTCCACGATATCCCCGAGCGACACCGCAGTATGCAGGCCATCTTCGATCAGACCTGGCAGCACCTCACCCCGGCCGAGCAGAATATATTCAAGCGGCTGTCGGTCTTTCGAGGCGGCTTCCGTCGAGATGTGGCCAAGACCGTTGCCGCAGCTACACCGTCTATCCTAACAAGCCTGGTTGACAAATCGCTGCTACGGTGGGAACCGGATAGTCAGCGTTATCAAGTGCATGAACTCCTACGCCAGTACGCCAGCGACTTTCTCGCGCAAATGCCGGCGGAAATGGATCGATGTTGCGATGTGCATGCCCGGTACTATATGGCATACCTGGGCGATCATTTCGACGCGCTCACCGGCGGGCAGCAAATTGCCGTGCTGGCGGAAATGGGCCGCGAGTTAGACAACATTCGAGCGGCCTGGGCCTGGGCTGTCAACCACGGACTCAGGGCCGAGCTTGAATACGCGGCGATGGGGCTGCACACCTTTTATCAATACCGGGGCCGTTTTCAAGAGGGGGTCGATGCCTTTGCGCCCGCCCTGAACGCCACCGAACAGATGCCGTCCTCCCCGGAACGGGACTATACTCTAGCGGTGCTGCTCAACTGTTCCGGTTGGCTGGAGATGCGATTTGGCCGTATGCAAGCTGCCCAGGAGATGCAGGAACGCGCTTTGGCGCTGTATCAGAAAGCCAACCGCCTGCCGGCTCCCGGACAAGGCACCGATCCGTTAACGGCTCTGTCGCAGTTGGCCGCGGCCCGTGGCGATTACGAACAGGCGTTGGCCTGGGGCCAACAGGCCTGGCAGCGCGCTGCTGACCGTTCGGACGCAAAAAACAAGGCTTTTGCCGGTTTTGGGTTAGCCGGCGCGGCGCTGGCTCAAGGTGATTACGAAACGGCGTTGCACTTCGCCCACGAAACCCTCGCTCTCACGAAAGAAGCCGGGAATCAATGGCTGATGGCCTATATCTACAATCTACTGGGGCAGGTCAACCAGGCGCTGGGAAAATTGGCTGCTGCTGGCGATTATTTTCGAGCCAGTTACACCCTTAAACAGGAGCTTGACGATCCGGAAGGGATGGCCTTAGCCTTGATCTATTTGGGTGAAATTGAGCAGGCTCAAGGTGATCACCACCAGGCCCACCAGTTGTACCACCAGAGTCTAGATATCTACCAAAAGATTGGCGACCGGGGCGGCCTTGTAGGCGCCATTCAGGGTTTGGGGATGACGGCTCACCGGTTGGGTCTTGATCATCGGGCGCAACCATACTTTGAGCAAGCCTTAAATGTCGCCGTAGAGGCGCAAATTACGCCGCTAATCCTATCGGTGCTGGTTGAGATCGGGGCCTATTTCATCGAAAACGGCGACCTGGAACAAGGGATCGCCACGCTCACCTTCATCCGGCAGCACCCGGCCTGCGATCAGATGACCAAAGACAAAGTCAATCAATGGCTTGACAGGTATCCGACTGTAACCCCATCCCCGGCTGTGGTTGACCGGTATGGTCCCGATTTGAAGGGCCTCACCAATACCGTCTTGGCCGAACTATCAAAACCGATTACCCCAACCGTTAAGCCGCCCCCTATTCATCAACTTCTTCAACCGCCGGACCAACCCCTGGTGGAACCTCTCAGTGAACGCGAATTAGAAGTATTGCAACTGTTGGCGGAAGGACTAACTAACCAGCAAATAGCCGAAAAGTTGTTTGTCGTTATCGGCACGATCAAGAAGCACACCAGCAACATCTACGGTAAGCTGGGGGTTAGCAACCGCACCCAGGCCATCGCCCGCGCCAGGGAACTAAACCTCCTGAAATAAACCCTCAACCTCATATCAACCCTAAGGTTGACTTTCGTCTACTGACCTTGTCTCCTTTTACTGATAAGATGAACCCATCTAATCAATTTAATTCGTCAAGGAGACAACAACAATGATTACCGCAAACTTAAACAATTTGGAACTGCAAGAAACGTGGACCGAAAATGACGCCACCCAACGCGCCC
>JAGRCC010000839.1:464-1358 GCA_020433785.1 Anaerolineae bacterium | reverse complement strand
GGTACGGTTGAGGTCACGGTCGGCGATGAGCGAGGCCAGATCGCGCAAGGGCAACTGGCTATTGTACCGACAATGGTGCCGCACGATCTGCGCAATGTCGGCCAGGATACCGCCAAAGTGGCCGGCTTCTTCGGCAGCCCGAAACTGGTGGCGACTTTTGATAACGCCTGGCAGCCGTTCAATTCTCATGTGGTCGATACCGAAGTGGTGTTCGCCCAGCCGGCGTAGTCGTAACCGTCAACCGTCCTGCTGCGGTCAATTCAAACACCTCGCCAGAGCAGACTGGCGAGGTAATATCCAAAGTAACAATTTATTGAGAAACATAAGGAGTCTAAAAATGTACGTCGAACAACAACTTGTGGAAGACATCACCGAACAAAAACAATTAACTATCCCCGTGAGCGAACACCTTTTCGACGAAGATGTCCATTTAACCGGGCTGGTCGAATATGGCATTAGCTGGGCAAAGCTAACTTCCGGGCAAGCGGTTCTGCCGCCGACCGGAGCCCGCTTTGATATTTCCTTTGAAGGCACATTTGAAGGGCCGCGCATGAAGGGCAAAATTGTCGGTGTCGATTACCTGACGGTTCGAGCCGACGGCCGCTTTAAACTCGATCTGCACGCCCACCTGAACACCGACGACGGCGAAATCATCGATCTATATGAAGATGGCATTCTCATCGCTCCCGACCCGGACGATGAAAATCGCACCGCCCAAATGCGCCTAAACTTCGAATTTGTGACCACCGCCCCCAAATATGCCTGGCTCAACCAGGTCCAGGGCTGGGGCCGAGGCTGGGTCGATTGGCAGACCGGCCAGGTGGTAATGCACGTTTATGCGGCTTAGGTCGTTAAGACGGCAAATCGTATTTCACCCTCACCCCGTCGCTGACG
>JAGRCC010000839.1:0-376 GCA_020433785.1 Anaerolineae bacterium | reverse complement strand
ACGCAATCGTCATCGGGGCGGGACAAGCTGGGCTAGCGACAGGATACTACTTACAGCAAGCCGGTTTGCGGTTTGTTATTCTCGAAGCGGATGACGAGCCGGTCGGCTCCTGGCCTCACTACTACGACAGCGTGGCGCTTAACTCGCCGGCGCGTTACTCATCGCTGCCGGGCCTGCCGTTTCCCGGCAGGGCTGATCACTACCCGGTGCGCGATGAGGTGACGGCCTATCTACGCCGCTACGCGAGCCATTTCCAACTACCGATCATCACACGAGCCAAGGTACTAAATATCGACCGAGCCGGGCGCCTTTTCCGAGTGATCATCGCCGGTCGTGGCTGCTATCTGGCTCGCACAGTCGTGGCCGCTACCGGCTT
>JAGRCC010000838.1 GCA_020433785.1 Anaerolineae bacterium | reverse complement strand
ACCGAGAGAACCATCAAGACATCGTGGACGGAGCAAGACTGGAAGGTTAAATACGTCTAAGGTGGCCGCTTGCCAGGAATATCTTTTCTACGATGTTGTGATGGTTCCGGTTGTTAGATTACTCTCTACGATGTCTTGATGGTTATTCCCTTAGACCTTCCACGATGTTGTGATGGTCGACACTTACTCCCTACCCCCTACCCCAAAGGATGCGCTTATGATCAAATTCATCATCCAACGCTTGCTCGGCATGATCGTCACTATGTTCTTCGTGTCGATTATGGTGTTTGTCATCATGGAACTGCCGCCAGGCGATTATGCTGAACGGTACGTTTTTAGAAAATTCTCCGGCACCGGCACCACCGTCACCGAGAGCGATATCGATAATATCCGCAAAGACCTGGGCCTTGATAAACCGGCTTACCAGCGCTACTTTCATTGGATCGGCGGCATCGTCACCCGCTTTGATTTCGGCCAGGCCTTTGCCTTTGAAACGTCGGTCAACAACGTTATCGGCCAGCGGTTGTGGCTGTCCCTGGCTATCTTGTTCTCGACGCTGGTAGTCACCTATCTCATCTCGATTCCCATCGGTATTTATGCCGCCGTTCACCGCAACTCCGCCGGCGATTACGCGCTGACCATCTTCAGCTATCTGGGGCTGGCGCTGCCCAACTTTTTGCTGGCCCTCATTCTGTTATATATCTCCGTGACCGTGTTCGACTCGACCGTGGGCGGGCTGTTTTCGCCGGCCTACGCCGATAAACCCTGGAGCGTGGCCAAAGCGTTCGATTTGCTCAAGCATTTGGCCGTGCCGGCCATCGTGCTGGCCTGGTCGGCTAGTGCGTTTCAACTGCAAACCGTCCGGGCCACGATGCTCGATGAGATCAACAAACTGTCGGTTACGGCGGCACGGGCGCGAGGTGTGCCGGAGCGAACGCTGCTGCTCAAGTATCCGGCGCGATTGGCCCTTAACCCGGTGGTCAGCACCCTCAGCTTCGATATGAACCGCATCTTCTCCGAACTACCGATTGTCGCCCTGGTGCTCGGCCTGCCGGAGTTGGGCGAACTGCTGATCAAGTCATACCTCGACCTCGATATGTTTGTGGCCGGGGCCATCTTGCTGATGCTGACCTTCATGATCGTATTTATGAACTTCATCTCCGATATCGCGCTGGCCTTTTTAGACCCACGCATCAAGCTGGAAGGGGGTTGAACCGATGACGACGATGATCGATGCCGCCCCCAATGCGGGGCGAGGCGTAACAGCCCCTCCGCACGAGACGGAAGCGGCCCGGCGTTATTATTCGGCCACCCAGTGGCAGTTGACCTGGTGGCGCTTTCGCCGTAATCGATTGGCGCTGACCGGCGGCTTGGTGCTGGCTGTGCTGGCCTTTTTGGGGATTTTTGCCGAATTTGTTGCCCCCTACGCCGGCTCAACGCGCAATCCCGATTATTTGCTCGGCCCGCCTCAAATCCCGCGCTTTTGGGATCAAAACGGCTTCAGTTTGCGCCCCTTTGTGCCCGGCGTCACCACCGAACGCGATCCGACCACGCTCCGTCTGGTCCCGACAGTTGATCCTGAGGTGCGCCGCTACATTCAGTTTTTTGTACGCGGCGACCAATACAGCTTCTTCGGCCTGTTCGAGTCGGATTTACACCTGTTCGGCGTCAATGAAGGGACTATTCATCTCTTTGGCACCGACGACCTGGGCCGCGATCTATTCTCCCGAACCCTGTACGCCACGCGTACCTCGCTCTCGATTGGCATCCTCGGTGTGTTGATTGCCTTTGTGCTGGCGCTGATGATTGGCGGGATTGCGGGCTACGCCGGCGGCTGGATCGACTACGCCATCCAGCGTTTGACCGAGATCGTGCGGGTTGTGCCGGTTATCCCGCTTTATATGGGCCTGGCCGCCGCCTTTCCGCGCGACTGGTCAACCCAGCAAGTCTACTTTGCCATGACCTTGATTCTGGGGCTGGTCGGTTGGCCAACGCTGGCCCGGCGCATTCGGGGCCAACTGCTAACCCTGCGCGACGAAGATTACGTCACGGCCGCGCGACTGTCCGGTTCCACCGCGGCGCGGATTATCTCCCGCCACCTGCTGCCGGCCTTCACCAGCTACATCATCGTCGATCTGGTCATCTCATTTCCCTACATGATCTTGAGCGAGACCGCGCTCAGTTTCGTCGGCTTGGGGCTGCGACCGCCGGCGATGAGCTGGGGCATCCTGCTGCAAAACGCGCAAAATATCCGGGCTATCGAGCAAGCTCCCTGGCTGTTCATCCCGGCGGCGTTCGTGGTCATCGCTGTGCTGTCCTTCACGGTGTTGGGTGATGGCGTGCGCGATGCGGCGGATCCGTACAGTGTGAGTAAATAATGGCGTAAGGAGTAGGGAGTAAGGAGTAGGGAGTAGGGAGTAGAAAACCCAGGTGACAGTCATTTAGAATGTATAACGGAGCGACAAAGCTGGCTTTGTCATCCTGACCGATAGGTC
>JAGRCC010000837.1 GCA_020433785.1 Anaerolineae bacterium | reverse complement strand
CGCCGCGACTTTTTTCAAAGTTTCAAATACAATCTGGCTAAAGGAATAGCCGAAGCACTTGGCACAAACGACAGGCAAGTACAACACGTTTATCTTTTTGAACCGTCTGCTAATCCCGACGCGGAAACGGAAGAGTATCTACCCCTGGAGGCTGTTATTCATCTTCTGGTAGTGGCCGGCAAACCCTCTGCTGCTCTGGAAACTTTTATCCAGGCTCTTGATCAGAGTTTGGTCGAATATCTGAACGAAATGCCCTCCCCCCTATTGGCCGGGCGACAGTCCATCTTAAACGCAGTTGTTCTCACTCAAGAGGCTGTTGAACAACGTCAGGGTTATGGCAGCCTGGTTTCATCGATTCTTGCGCCGCCCTTTAAGCTGTGGGGGCGCGAAGCTTGAGCGGCAAAACAGCTCAAAACAAGGAAACATCATGAAAAACAGAGACATTTACATTACCGATCAAGACATAGAACGATTGAACGGTCTGCTTGAAACCGCCAGGCGTTTTAATTACCACAATCGGGCTGAGTTGGCTGAGTTGGAAGCCGAACTAGCGCGTGGCCATATCATGGCTTCTGCTCAAGTTCCACCTGACGTCATTACCATGAATTCCACCGTCTGCCTGGTAGACCTTGAAACCGGGGAAGAGATGGTATATACCCTGGTCTTTCCAAATGAAGCGGATATTGAGCAGAACCGAATTTCGATCTTGGCTCCTATCGGTACCGCTCTGTTAGGTTATAAGGTAGGCGACACAGTGGAATGGCAGGTCCCAGGCGGATTAAGTCGATTAAGCGTGAAAGGGATTTTGTACCAGCCGGAAGCCAGCGGGACAGTGGAAACCGAGGTAATTGATTTTTCCCCGTCGGGTCAGGCTATGTGGCGGGATATGTTAGAGAAGGTGACCAAAAACCAGGAGGTTTTTGATGACTACAGCTTTTCTTGAGTCAGATATTAGGCTTGGTTACAGAGAAAACAGGAGCGAACAATGGCATCACCACTATTCTTATCACCTTTATTTCGAGGATATATTGTCCAAACTTACAAAAACAGCCGGTGGCAGGAGTATACCAGCTTTGCTACCCTAAATCTGGCCGAACAGACGGCTCAGGGTTTGGCTGCAAAAGATCCAGAAATTCAGAAGGTAAGGATTCTCAGCCGGATCACGGGTCAGCTTGTGCGTGCATACGAGGCCAAAAAATCGAGGCTATCATCCAACGTTGGGTAACGAAAACCCAGTCAAGTACGAGGCTCTGTATTTGGTATCTTAACCTCGTGTCCATTAATCCGGGGGCGTCTCATAAGTACATTGTCCGTTGTGCCAACACAAAAAGCCATCTTCTCGATGGCTTTTTGTGTTGTTGCTTGCCCAGAAAAACTGTTACGCCGGGTTAGTTTGCCGTAATCTGGTCAATTCCGGCCTGAGCACAAGCCGCATCCAGATTACCACCGGGTGCGCCGCCAACCCCAATCCCGGCCACAATTTCGCCCTCAATCTCAATGGGCAGGCCGCCGGCCAAAATCAGAATGCGCTCATCCATGGCTTTGAGTTCGTCCAGTTCCGGATTCTGGGCAATGGCCGCGGCTAGATCGCCGGTGGGCCGGCCCATACTGGCCGAGGTAAAAGCCTTGCCAACGCTGCTGCCAATGGTGTGCGGTCCTGCGCCATCTCCTTTAAGGACTACCTTTTCCACACCGAAGCGGTCCACTACTGCTACCGTCACCCGGTAACCGTCCGCCTCACAAGCTGCCAGGGCCGTCGAGGCCGCGTCCAGAGCCAGATCTAAAGGAAGAACTGTCTGCTGTAGCAGCGTCTGCTGAGGCGCCGGCGACGCTGCACTGGTGGCGCTAAAAAGAAAGAACAGTGAGATGATTAGTAAAACTGCGGTTAAGATCAGGGTCTTTTTGGTTAAAGAAACGTTGGCTAAACTATTGAAATAGATCATTTTTTCCTCCGATTAACATTACTAAAATTTTTTTGAGTAAATTGAGCCTGCAGACGATTTCCATTGTATCCTATTCAATTCTGGCCCGGTAGTGCCGCCTGTCATCGGTTTTTTAGAAAAATCTGTGACAGGTGTCATATGACAACCGTCACTGGGCCAGCCGGAGCAGGTATGCTATCATAACGTTTATGAAACTTGCTAAACTAGAACCTGGCCTGATCCCGATATTTCGCCTCCTGATAGGCTACTGGATGCTTTATTGGCTGGTCATTTCGCCGATAGTCTGGCTGATGACCGGACGACCGGGTGTCCTAGCCAGTTGGCAGTATGCCACGCTCATTGCTATTCAAGGCGTTGCCTTTACCCTGCTGTGGTGGTCGGCGGCACAACGAAGGCTGGGGCGTGCCTTTTTGCCGGTGGTGATTGCCATCTGTACCTTCTCTTTTTTTGTAGAGAAGCGCTGGTTTCTCATCCTCGGCACCGCGCCCGAGGCAACTCAGGGTGAGCTGCTGCATGCCTTTGGGGTGCGGCAGGATTTTGTCTTGCTGTTACTAATTGTGGCTTGGCAATACCGCTTTCGATACGCAGTGTTATACACCCTGCTCATTTCGGGCATTGAGTGGCTGATGGTCCTGAACGCCGACACGCCTGACCATCTGGGCGCGGCTATCAATTCCAACAGTTTGATTACGCGAGCTATCATCTATCTGTTGGTGGGCTACATTGTTACCGGTTTGATGAGCCGCCAGCGGCAGCAGCGTCGCCAATTGGAAACAGCCAATCAGCGCCAGGCCGAAAGCAACGCCAAGCTGGCCCGCTACGCCGCCACCATTGAGCAGCTCTCCACCAGCCGCGAACGCAACCGTCTGGCCCGCGAACTGCACGACACGCTGGCCCACTCGCTAAGCGCCTTGAGCGTGCAGTTGGAGGCGGTCAGTGCTCTGTGGGAGGTTGACCCGGCGGCAGCGCGAAAAATGCTGACCCAGGCCGATGAAACCACCCGCACCGGCCTGGCCGAAGCCCGTCGCGCCCTGCAAGCCCTGCGTGCTGCGCCTCTTGAAGAATCCGGGCTGGCCCTGGCCTTGCGAGACGCAGCCCGGGCAGCCGCCAAACGAGGCGATTTGAGTCTTGATCTGGACGTCCCGGAATTAGCCACCGCCCTGTCGCCGGCGGTTGAACAGGGGGTCTATCGCATTGCCCAGGAAGCATTGGAAAACGTGGTTCGCCACGCCCGCGCCAGCCGGCTCAGTGTGAAATTAGCCTGCACGGTGGCTGATCTTGAACTTTCAATTAGGGATGATGGGCTGGGCTT
>JAGRCC010000836.1 GCA_020433785.1 Anaerolineae bacterium | reverse complement strand
GTTAGTGGTGCGACTACGCATACTTTTGGCCGCCAGGCTTGAAGCATAACCCAACTCGGCAATAACCCGTTGGACCTCGTCGTAGGTTTCGGCAGCGACATCCTCCTTATTATTGAGTACGCGCGAGACGGTTGAAACCGAGACGCCGGCAGCGGCAGCGACATCGTGAATGGTAACGGTAGATTTTTTGCGAGCCATAGACGTGAGCCAATCCGGTTTGAAACCTACCCCGATAACGTTATCGGTAACGTTATCGGTAACGTTATCGGCATAATAACATCCTTGTGAAAGTTTGTCAAAAAGGAACTTCAAATTAGCTAACGACAACAAATAAATGTAGGCTTATAGCAAATTCAATTCGGTGGCGCGAAGAATAGCCTGGGAGCGTCGCCGAACGCCGAGTTTGCCGAAGATGTTGTGGATGTGCTTTTTGACGGTACCTTCGGCAATGATCAACTTATCGGCAATTTCCTGGTTGGAAAGACCGGCGGCGATGAGATCGAGCACTTCCAACTCGCGGTCGCTCAACGGCTCAACCAAAGACTGAATAATGAAGGATGAAGAATGAATTTCTTTTTTTAAAGGGAGAAGGGTGGGTGTCTCCAGGGTTTTTTGATCGAAGGCGTTAAGTAGTTTATCGAGATAACCTTCATCGGGGGCGATACCGCGCGATTTGGCTAAAGCGAGCAGTTGGGCCATCGGCAACCCTTCTTCAATAAAGAGGCGGATGTAGCCGCCCGACTGGCCCATTTTAAGCGCCAACGTGAGCGGCGCCAACGCCTGATCGGTTTTGCCCCAGCAGTACAGCGTGAGCGCTTGGAGGATCACAATTTCAACCAGGCGGCCATTACGTCCTTCGGCTTTGAAGGCGGCGTGCATTTTCTCTAGCAGGCTGAACGCGTCCTCAAATCGCTTTTGCGCCAGCCAGACCCGCACAACGGTGGTATGTTCACCGGGCAATCGAATATAATCCGCCGATTCTGATAGCGGCAGCTTAGACCCGTGCAGCCACTCAACGGCGGCGGGAAGATTGCCTTGGATCAACCGTAGCCGGGCTCGCACCGCTTCAATCCAGGGAATAACGGGCGACTGCCGCAATTGGGCGTCACTGATCTGATCTAAAGTAGCTAGGGCCGCATCGCTATCGCCCTGAGCCTGTAGAAGAAGCGCCTGAATGATAAAGGCTACCACGACATTGCCGCCCAAGAAATTACCGCGCCGGGCCTGCTCAAAGCCCGTCTCGAAATAGCGCCGAGCCATGGCTAACTCATTCCGCTCCCGATAAATCTCGGCCAGCCCTAGATAAGCCCAAGTGTTCAGTGAGGACAGTTTAGGTGTGTTGTAGGGAGTTGTCTTTTGGGTCGAGGCGGAGGCAATGGCTTGCTGATAGAGTTCAATCGCCTGGTCGATATCACCGCGTTCGGTGTGGAGGCCGGCTAAATTGGCCAGGGCGGACATGGCGATGACCAACCCATTGATAGATTGGCTGACCGTGACGGCTTCCAGCAGGGTTTCGCTGGCCAGGTCCAACTGCCCGGCATCCTCATAAATACCGCCCAGCGTTAAAAGCAATATACTCCGAACAACCCGATCTTGCTGAGGCAGTTGCTCGAGAGCATTCCGACACAGGTCAACGGCCATTTGGAGTTCGTCCCGGCCGCGCGCCATCATGGCTCTAAGTGCTGCCACTTCCCCCAGCATGCCCCGAATATCATAACTCAACTGACTCTGCTCGACCGTTTTGTAAGGAGCCAAACTTTCTTCGGCATAGCAGACATACGGTTCAACTTGATCCCAATGATTAGTGACAATCAAGGTCCATGCTTTGCTCAAACTGAGCCGAGGGCGCGTCTTAATAAATGTCTCCGGCAGGGTATCGAGCCAGGTAACAACCGTGTTAACCTCACCTTCGGCGACCATCTCAAAGATGGCCGATTCCATCAGGCCGGCGGCCTGCCCCATATCGCCGATGACTAGCGCATGGCGTACCGCCTCGGGAATGTAGCCGTTAGCCGCGTACCAATCGCCGGCCCGACGGTGAAGCTCAGCCAGTTGGGCGGCATCGATAGTCTGGGCTAACTGCGCTTTCAGGAAATCGGCAAAGAGGTGGTGGTAGCGATACCAGCGGCGCTCACTGTCGAGCGGGATCAGGAAGAGGTTGGCTTGTTCCAGGTGGTGGAGATGAATTTGGGAAAGGGATTGGTAATTGGTAATTGGTAATTGGAGATTAGAGATTAGAGATTCGAGATTGGAGATTGGAGATTGGCTGTTGTGAGGTTGGCCGTTTTCGTTATTGGCCAGGCCCATGACGGCGTCGCACAGGGGAGCGGAGAGGCGATCGAGGATGGAAGTGTGGAGTAGGAAGGTTTGGATGGCGGGCGGCTGTTGGGCCAGAACCTCTTCGGCCAGGTAGTCGATGACAAAGCGGTGGCTGCCGGTAAAGGCCTGGACGAAGCGTTGGACATCGTCATGGCCCTGCATCGACAGCGCTGCCAGTTGCAAGCCGGCGACCCAGCCTTCGGTGCGCGTTTCCAGAGCGGTCACATCGGCTGGAGTGAGGTTGAGGCCCATAATCTGGTTGAGAAACATGGCGATTTCGGTGGGGGTAAAGCGCAAGTCGCTGTCGCGGAGTTCCGTTATTTGGCTGCGTACCCGCAGGCGAGTCAGCGGCAGCGGTGGATCGGTGCGGCTGGTCATAGCGATGTGCAACCGCGGCGGCAGATTTTCCAGAAGAAAAATTAGCGCTTGATGGACCGGATCGGCCGTAATTACATGGTAATCGTCCAGCACCAAGACAACCCGTTTTTCGATGGTGGTCAGGGTGTTGATCAGGGTTATCAGAATGGCCTCGATATCCGGCGCCTGAGGGGTGTGCAGCAATGGTGAGATATTTTCGTCCAGGTCGGCCACGGCGGCATCGAGGGCCGTCACGACGTAACTCCAAAATCGGACCGGATCGTTATCTTGCTCATCCAGCGAGACCCAGACCATCGAGCAGTCATCGATGGACAGGGAAGCTTGCCACTCACTCATTAGCGTGGTTTTGCCAAAGCCCGGCGGCGCGGCCACCAGAGTCAGCTTACGGTGCAACCCCTGGTTAAGCTGGCGCGTCAGTCGCGGCCGGGGGACGAGTTGCGGCCGCGCCGGGGGAATATAGAGCTTGGTTTTGAGCAACGTATCGGGCACGATATATTACGCTGACGGCTAAGTAATTCGTAAGGGCGTTCAGCTAACAGCCTTCAGCTTTCAGGTTTTACAACTTTGTCGGCTCTTAACCGCAGAATGGGTTAAAATACGGTTAAAGCTGAGGGCTGATAGCTAACGGCTGAAGGCTTACAAAATGATTTTAAGACGCAAAGTATTTTGGCTGATGAGGCGTAAAATGTCAACTGTGTCTCAAATTCTGCTTTTCAGGACGTTTGATAAAGAAGGTGACAATGGCGATGAGTAATGGCAGTACCAGAAAGCTGTTCAGGGCCGGCCCGTAGCTGCCAAAATAGTCGTAGCTGAACCCCAGCGGGTATGGCCCTAACGAGGTCGCGCCGATGAC
>JAGRCC010000069.1 GCA_020433785.1 Anaerolineae bacterium | reverse complement strand
ATCGCGATATCGCCTTTGTCTTTCAATTTTTCGCGCTCTACCCGCACATGACCGCCCAGCAAAACATCGCCTTCCCGCTGCAAGCCGAAGGGGAGTCGAAGGACGAGATCGACCGGCGGGTCAAAGAAGTGGTCGATCTGCTCCAGATTGGCCATCTGCTTAATTTCCGACCCGGCAAGTTGAGCGGTGGCGACAAACAGCGCGTCGCTCTGGCCCGCGCCCTGGTGCGACGCCCTGCCGCCTTTCTGATGGACGAACCGCTCGGCGCACTTGACGCCGATTTTCGGGAAAGTATGCGGGCCGAAATCAAGCAGTTGCACCTGAACCTCAACGCCACCACCGTCTACGTCACCCACGACCAAATCGAGGCGATGGCCATGAGCGACCGGATCGTCGTCATGTCCAACGCCGAGGTCCAGCAGGTCGGCACACCGGCCCAGGTTTATTATGATCCGGCCAACTTATTTGTAGCCCGGTTTATCGGCAGCCCCGGTATGAACCTGATCGCCAGCCAATATGGCAATGGCATCGTCCGGCTACCGGGCACCAATCAATACGCCGTTTCGCCTGATTGGCGCATGGCCTTGGGTGAGGGGCTTGATAGCGATGACGTCATCATCGGTTTCCGGCCCGAAGCGGCCCAGATCAACCCCGATGGCAAATTGGTCGGCGAAGTCTACGCTTCGGAACTGTACGGCGCTTACAAGATGCTTCACGTTGAGCTTGAGGGCAACGAGATCATCCACATTCGCAGCGACCGCCAAACCCGATACCCCATCGGGAGTAAGGTCCGTTTCGATCTTGACCCGGAGATGGTTCGATTTTTCAACCCGAAGACCGAAATGGCCATTAACTAATAAAAAATAGTGGAGCGACAAAGCTTGCTTTGTCATTCACAGGACGGTCAAAGTAAACTTTGGCGCTCCATTGTTTAGCAGATTCAGTGACTGGTCCAAAGTACCCAGCACCTGTACAGATACAACTGAGGAACTGTTTATGAGTGACGTAACTTTAAAGCAAATAACCAAACATTTCAGAGATGTGACCGCCCTCAAAGATGTCTCATTTGAAATTGCCGACGGCGAATTTTTTGTCTTGCTCGGCCAGACCGGCGCGGGCAAAACCACCACCCTGCGCATCATCGCCGGGCTGGAACAACATGATGAAGGCCAACTGATGTTTGACGGCGAGTCGGTGGATAACCTAACCCCCGCCGACCGGGATGTGGCCTTTGTCTTCCAGCAGTACTCGCTTTACCCGACGATGTCCGTCTACGACAATCTGGCTTTTCCACTGCGTTCGCCGCTGCGCAAAACACCCGAAGCGGAAATCCGCCAGCGCGTCCAAAGCGCCGCCGAGAAACTGCGCATCAACCACCTCCTCGACCGGAAAACGGCCCACCTGTCCGGGGGGGAGATGCAGCGCGTGTCGATTGGCCGGGCCATTGTTCGCGAACCGCGCATCTACTTAATGGATGAGCCGCTGTCTAACTTGGACGCCAAACTGCGCGAAGCCCTACGCGTTGAACTGCAACACCTGCAAAAAACCCAGGGCAGCACCACCCTCTTCGTCACCCACGACCAGGTCGAGGCCCTGACGATGGCCGACCGGATCGGTGTGCTGGATCAGGGCCGGCTAGTTCAGGTCGGCAGCCCGGACGATATCTACGACCGGCCGGCCACCACCTTTGTGGCCCAGTTGGTCGGGACGCCGGGCATCAATCTGCTGCCGGCCAACCGCCAAAACGGCTCACTGGTTGTCAAGGACAGCCCGATTCAACTACCGAAGCAGTCGGGTTCAGACAACGTCCCGGCCGATTTCATTCTGGGTGTTCGCCCGGAAGACGTGCAGCCTAAGCCCGACGGTGATTTTACCGGCGAGATTCGGCTGATCGAACCGCTGGGCGTCGAAACGATTTTGCACATCAAATCGGGCCAGCAGTCGTTATTGAGCATCGTCACCGGCATGGCCAGTTGGAATATCGGCGCGCCGGTTCGCTTCAATATCGCCGGCGACCGGGTTCACTATTTCGCCAACAACGGCCAACGGGTTAGTTAGTTGGATGATTGGATAGTTGGATAGTTCGTTGGATGGATGTAGCCAACAAACCAACCATCTAACGAACAAATTAACCAACCATCCCCCATTTTATAAGGAGCAAACTATGACAGGCATCCGCCGCTACATCCCCATCCAACTCATTATTTGGATAATCGTTTGTCTGATCCTGGGCGTGGTTTCCGGCCCGATCATTCAGGCCACCGCCTCCGAGGAGCAGCTCACACGCAACGTGCTGCTGTCGGCTATTCCGTTCATTCTTTATTTCATAACTATCGTCCTGTTTTTTATCGCGGTGATCGTCATTACCGCCAACGTGCTCAATCACAAAATCCCGGCCAACGTCTACGGCCCGATCGAGAAGAGTATCATCGCCGGAATTCTCATCGGCATCGTCGGGATGTTCCAACCCTGGTGGTTTCCCGGCTTTCGGCTGGGCTTCTTTCTCCTCTTGATTTCCACCCTGGCCTTTATTTTGTGGAGCCACGTGACACCTAAGGGCCGTCATCAAGAAGAGCAGACCGGCAGTGTTTCTATCAGCGAGTTTGAGCGGCAAGAAGCGTCGTAGGATTGATTAAAGGAGACTTTTATGAAGTTTGGCGCAAACACCTGGATTTGGTTTTCCCCCTTTACCATGGCCGAGCTAACCACCACCGCCGCCCGCATGGCCGAGGCCGGCTTCGATCTGATTGAATTTCCTATCGAAACGATCGACGGCTTTGACTACGCCGAAGCCGCCGCCATTGCCCGCGACCATGGCCTGGGCACGAGCACCTGCGCGGCGATGGGGCCGGATCGCGATCTAATCCACCCGGACGAAGCCATTCGCGAAAATGGGCTGGCCTACATCCGCCACTGCATCGAGGCGGGCCACACCCTGGGCTCATCGACATTGGTCGGGCCGATTTACTCCGCAGTGGGGCGCACCTGGCAGGCCACGC
>JAGRCC010000835.1 GCA_020433785.1 Anaerolineae bacterium | reverse complement strand
ATCTCACCTTCACCCGCGCCTCGGCGGATGATCTATGGCTCCACGCCCGCGACGTTCCCGGTGCCCACATCGTCATCCCCACTGCCGAGGGCCTGCCCTCGGAAGAAGATGTTTTTTGGGCAGCGAGCGTGGCGGCCTACTATTCCCGCGCCCGCCATGACACCAGTGTAGAGGTTGACGTGACTGTCAAAAAATATGTCCGGGCGATCAAAGGTGCAACGCCTGGCTTGGTCACGTATCGTAACGAGACTACCCTACGCGTCGCGCCGGAGGAGCCGGAGGAAGATTAGTTGGAGAGAATTTGTCTCGTCAGGGATCATCCTCCTAACTCGAAGGCGGCTTCGCCCCTTCCGCATACCGCTTGCGTAGTGCAACCGGCTTAGCCTTACCCCGTAGTTGCAGATTGAGAATTTCCACAAACACTGAAAAGCCCATCGCAAAATAGATATAGCCCTTTGGAATATGAAATTCCAGACCTTCGGCGACTAGCGAGAAGCCGATGAGCAGCAGGAAACTGAGAGCCAGCATTTTGACTGTTGGGTGGGCTTCGACAAATTGGCTGACTGTACCCGCGGCGACCAACATCACCCCTACCGCGATGACTACTGCCGCAATCATCACCGGCAGGTCATCGACCATACCTACGGCAGTGATAACCGAGTCGAGTGAAAAAACAATATCCAGCAGCAAGATCTGAATGATGACGCTGGTAAAGGTCGCGTTAACTTTAGCCGAATCATGTCCCTCTTCACCTTCCAGCTTGTCGTGAATCTCGAAAGTGCTTTTGCCTATTAGGAAGAGGCCGCCGGCCAGCAGGATCACACTCCGCCCGGTGATTTCAAACCCAAAAATCTCGAACAGCGGCTCGGTCAGTCCGATGATCCACGACAGCGAAAACAACAGACCAATCCGCACAAACATCGCTAGTGATAGCCCCACAGTTCGGGCTCTAGCCTGCTGATCGACGGGCAGTTTGCCCGCCAAAATAGAGATAAAAATAACGTTGTCGATGCCCAACACAATTTCTAGGCTGGTTAAAGTTAACAGTGCAATCCAAATTTCAGGGTTAGTAATCCAGTCCATTAATCAAATGGTCTCCTTTAAAATCTTAAATAAGAGAGATTGTCTACTCTAAATCAATCGGGTTAGTATGGCTCATACCATTGACATCAATATTAAAACGTATATTTAGGATGGGAAGACAGTTATGGCTACTTTATTTGATATCTAAAATAGACGGCTTGGGGCAACTACAGATAGTTTCATGTCGCTTTGATAAAAACTTAAGCTCATGGAAATTATAACATATCGTTATGCAATGAAGAAATATTTAGAGGACTCGCCAAAGTTCCGGGCACCGGTTCCAAGAGAAGTTTACTAAAATTTTGCGATGCGGGTATCGGGAGTAAAATTAACGATGCCGTACGTTGGCAAGAATTAATCAGTCTTTCCGTTGCCAAGGCCCATCTTACTTTAATGATAGTTAAACGTTTTAATGAGGGAGTTAACAATGACAGAAGCTAATTTAGATCTGCGGATAACCTTAAAAGCTAACGAAGACACTTTACGTGCTATTCGAGATAAATTAATCAGTGGAGATGACGAAGCTCAACAGTTAACCAACAAAATCTCAGAAATGGCCAAACAAACACTGATAGCGGCCGGTCTGGCCGATACGTTAAATGTTGATTTTAACTGCGGGTATATCAGCTCGATTCATTCAGCCGGTGGAGGGTTAAGTTCTCAAGAGTGGCTAAGCACCGATACACCCCCACAGGATATTACCGAACCTCACTCCGCTAAAAAATATAGCTACGTAAGTGATAAAATTCCATCAGGTGGCCTCGATGCCCAGGAATGGATGGATACCGAGACGCCTCCTGAGGATCTAGATGCCCCAGGAACCATTGGCTCAGATTGAGTTGAGGAATTATAGCTTCGGGGAGTGGCGCATCCTTGAGTGCATCACTCCCTCAAAACCTAAAGACCTGCCGTAATGGCTTTAGCGACGATACCGTCCTAAAAGGCTTATTACAAACTGCAACCGTTTTTCCGCCACTCTTTAGATGATTACCAGTTGATGGTATCCATCAAAACCCACCGTGTGTTAGATAACCCACGATAACCAAACGTACATTACAACAATAGACACTTTATCAATACAGCGACAAGAGTACCATTGATATCAAAGGTTTAATGTGAGAGCATGACGGCGTGGTAGTCGACCACCACTTAACCATTTACTGAAACCAGTAAACCACTACCCCTTGAGTTGGCCCTGCCTATCAAAGGCTTAACAGGAACATTGTGGTCTACTGAACACAATTAAAATTCAATTTCAAGTTACAAGCAGAGGAGATGTCATGACTTTCCACCCAGCCGATCATTCTCACCGTCGCTACAATCCGCTTACCGGCGAATGGATTGTGGTCGCGCCGCACCGCACCAAGCGTCCCTGGCAAGGCCAGATAGAAAAACCACCCCAAGATACGCGCCCCGCGTATGACCCAAAATGTTATCTCTGCCCCGGCAATGAGCGGTCGGGGGGTGAGCGCAATCCCGCCTATCAAAGCACCTACGTCTTCCAAAATGATTTTTCATCGCTGCTGGCCGATACACCGGCGGGTGAAGTTTCGCTGCACGGCTTACTGCGAGCCAAAAGTGAGCAAGGCGTTTGCCGGGTCATCTGCTTTTCACCCCAACACAATCTGACACTGCCGGAAATGCCGGTGAGCGCCATCCGGCAGGTGGTGGATGTGTGGGCCGCACAGATTGCCGAGTTGGGCCGGACTTATCGCTGGGTCCAGATTTTTGAAAATAAGGGAGCCATTATGGGCTGCTCGAATCCCCATCCTCACGGGCAAGTCTGGGGCCAGCAGTCGCTGCCGAATGAGCCTAAAAAAGAGGACCTGCATCAACAAGCTTATTATGAAAAGCATGGCGCTCCGCTGCTGCTCGATTATGCCCGGCTTGAACTTGAACAGCAGGCGCGAGTCATTGTCAAAAACGAGCATTGGCTGGCCGTTATGCCTTATTGGGCTATGTGGCCGTTTGAAACCATGCTGTTGCCGCAGCGCCACGTGCTACGCTTAACCGATCTGACTGACCCTGAACGAGATGCGCTGGCCGATATTCTAAAGCGCCTGTTGTCTAAATATGATAACCTTTTTGAAGCTTCGTTTCCTTATTCAATGGGCTGGCACGGCGCGCCGACCGATTCAGAAGATTATTCCTACTGGCAGCTCCATGCCCATTTCTATCCACCACTGCTGCGTTCGGCCACTGTCAAAAAATTCATGGTGGGATATGAGATGCTGGGCGAACCCCAACGCGATTTAACGCCGGAACAGGCGGCTAAACGGTTGCAAGATTTACCCGACAAACATTACAAAGAGGCCGACACCGTTTAAATACTTGAATAAAATTCATCCGCCTATATAATTTTATCAAGGCTTTTCCTTATATATATCGTAGTGCGTCAGCCGATCTAATAACTTTCTGCTACTTTAACAATAGAACGTTCAGATCCAAAATCAACCGGCATGCCTTAGCGCCGGTTTGAATAGGATCTTTAAAGGACGTATATTATGCCCAATGCTCGCCTAATCATTGCTGATGACGACATTAGTTCGGAATTGATCAGGCAAAATTTAGAGCGGTTAGGATATCAGGTCCTTGCCTGTGTCACCTCCGGGCCGGAAGTTATTAAGCTGGCAGATGACTTACGACCGGATCTAATTCTGTTGAACACAAGACTAGAGAAAGACCATCCAGAAACCGCAGAAATAATCCTACGTCATTTTGACATTCCCGTTGTCTACTTAACACCTCAGGTCGATAAGCCCACGCTGCCTAGTCTTACCCAGACTTCGGCCGTTGGCTGTCTTCTCATTTCATCCCCGCCTCAACAGTTTCAACTCACCATTGAGCTTGCGCTCCAAATCCATCAAAGAGAGTCGCAACCAAAACAACCGGGCATGCCCCCCCATCAACAAATCAAAGCCAACCCAGAACGGTGGAACAATGAACTGATGTTACTTAACCGGGCTAGCCAGGTATTCATTTCCACCCATGATTTGGATCAGGTGCTAACCAGTGTTCTGGAAGACATGAGATCAGCCTTGAATGTCGTCGCTTGTTCGGCGTGGTTGATTGATTCTGAAACGAATGAAGTCATCTGCCGGCAAGTGACCGAGCCACAACGTGATACGGTTCGAGGCTGGCGCTTACCCATAGGCCAGGGTTTAGTCGGTCGGGTCGCTCAAACCGGACAAACAATAATTGCCTCAGATGTTCAAAAAGATATTCGCCACTATAAAGGTATCGATCAGCAAACTGGTCTTAATCTTCGCTCTATCCTCAGTGTTCCGCTGCGGGTTAAAGATAAAATCATTGGTGTGATTCAAATTGTTGATGAAACAGTGGATCGCTTTGATCGAATCCATCAGGAATTAGTTGAGTCGCTGGCGGCTACGGCGGCTGTCGCTATCGAAAATGCGCGGCTCTATGAAGAGACCAACCAACTGCGTCTTTTTAATGAAAATATTGTTAATAGTATCGAAGAAGGGATTTTAATTTTAGACGCCCAGCACCGCATTTCATTTATCAATCCTAAGGGGGCTCAAATTCTGGGGTATCAGCCCAATGAACTCATCAATCAACGTATTTTGACGCTGATCCACCCTAATTATACCGACCGTGTTTCTTTAGAATTAGCTCAGTATACTAAAGGAAATGCCGCCCAATATGAAACCGTTATCATTACCAAGGCCGATGAACAAATCCCCATTATATTTAGCGCCCGCCCCTTATTTGAAAGTGGGCAGTTTTTAGGCGTTTTAGCCGTAATCATTGATATTTCTCGCCGAAAGAAAACAGACGAACTGCTCCGCAAACTTTCCAGAGCCATTGAGCAAACCGCCGATCACATGATCATCACCAACAACGCCGGCATCATCGAGTATGTTAACCCCGCCTTTACCCAACTAACCGGGTTTACCGGGACGGACGTTATCGGCAAAACGCCTCGTATCCTAAAATCGGACCAGCATCAAAAGGAATTCTACCAACAGATGTGGGACACCATCAATGCTGGACAGGTCTTTAGGGAAGTTGTCATCAACAAAAAGAAAAATGGGACGCTCTTCTACGAAGAACAAACCATCACCCCGATCAAGGATGCCGAAGGACGGGTTACCCATTTTGTCTCGACCGGCAAAGACATTACCGAGCGACGTCTAGCGGAAGAGACCTTAAAACAAGCCATTGAAGTACTGCGCCGGCGAAATCGAGAATTAGATGCCCTCAACCGGGCCGGTCGCAAATTAAGCTCTAGTCTAGACCTTGATGAAGTGCTGCAGACGGTCTTAAAAGAGGCCCAACATTTACTGGGTGCCGTGGCCAGCTCCATCTGGCTAATCGATCCCAAAACGGCGAAAACCAAAACCGGCCTGGGTGAACTGGTTTGCCGGCAAGCCATTGGACCGCATCGTGAAACGGTTCAGGGCTGGCGTCTGGCTCCAGGTGAAGGCATCGCCGGCTGGGTAGCTCAAACCGGAGAAAGTCTCATTGTAGCGGACCTGGCGACGGATCAGCGTCACTTTAAAGGGGTGGATCAACACATTGGCTTAACATTGCGATCCATCATTAGTGTACCACTCAAACGGGTCAGCTATGGTGTTATCGGCGTTCTTCACGTGTTAGACGAACAAGTCAATCGCTTTAACATCACCGATCTGGTATTAGTCGAGTCGTTGGCGGCCACAGCAACAGTAGCTATCGAAAATGCACAGCTTTTTGCTCAGGTACAGCAAGATGCCAAGACCAAAACCGTACTGCTCGATGAAATCAATCATCGCGTTAAAAATAATTTATCGGCCATTATCGGCCTGCTTTATGCCGAGCAGAACCGCACCCAAGTGAATGATCACGCCCTGTACCAGGCCATCATCAAAGAATTAATTAACCGGGTGCAGAGCTTAGCTACGGTCCACAGCCTGTTATCAGATGGAGAATGGGCGCCGCTTTCACTGGACAAGCTGGCTGAACAGATCATCCATTCGGCCATCCACGCGTTAACTTTGTATCAAAATGTTGTTGTTGAAATTTCTCCCTCGCCGGTTCGGGTCACCCCTGCCCAAGCCCATTATTTAGCCATGGTTTTAAATGAATTGACCACTAACGCTATCAAACATGGCTTCTCAAAGATAACCGAACTTCCCCAAATAACCGTCGATATTCGGCTGCCGGCAGAGCGAAATCAAGAGATCATTGAGTTTGAATTTCGCGATAATGGACCGGGGTTTCCGGAGATAATTTTGCAGAAGCGTCAGGAAGCTTACAACGTTGGCTTTGATCTGATCCAGAATATTGTCAGCCGCAGCCTCCGTGGGAGTTTGTCGTTACATAACGATCAAGGGGCGGTCGCCGTTATTCAATTTGAACCTTTAACTCGGAACAAACTCTCTATTCGAAAAAAATGAGACTATGAAAAATCAAGCGTATATAGGTGTTTTGATCGCGGAAGACGATTACTTAGTGAGCAAGATGATCCGAGGCAAGCTCGAACAGACTGGCTACACCATCGTAGGTGAGGCGGCCGATGGTCGCCAAGCGGTGGATATGACTCGCGCTGTGCAGCCGGATGTCGTTTTGATGGACATCGAAATGCCTTATCTGAACGGCATCGAAGCGGCTGAGGAAATTCAACAGTATTGCCCCACCCCGGTGGTTATTTTAACAGCCTATGACACCCCGGAGTTAATTCTCAAAGCCAGTGAGGCCGGCGTGGGGGCTTATCTGCGCAAACCACCCCATACCAAAGATCTGCAAATTGCTATCACCGTCGCTATGGCTCGCTTTGGCGATTTGATGGAATTGGATCACTTAAATGAGACACTCCAACTCCGCAACAAGGAACTGCAAGCGGCCCTAGACCAGATCAGAACGTTGAAGGGTCTTCTACCGATTTGCGCCCAATGCAAAAAAATCCGCGACGACAAAGGATATTGGCACGAAGTTGAAGTGTACATCAGAGAGCACTCCGATGCCGATTTTAGCCACGGCATCTGTCCTTCCTGTTTGCGCGCCTTGTACCCCGATTTCTATTCAGAAAATAGTTAAATTCCGCTCCTATTCAGAGCAGACCTTGTTTAACAGGCCATTA
>JAGRCC010000834.1 GCA_020433785.1 Anaerolineae bacterium | reverse complement strand
GCCTTCTTGACCTCCGGCATTCATCCGACTATCGCCGGGGTTTTGGTGGCCATGACCATTCCCTCTCGCAGTCCCATCAATGTTCGGCCCTTGCTGGTCCAAGCCCAGAGCGTAGTTGATGATTTTGTGGTGCCAGAGGAATGGCGCGACACTATCGACAGCCGCCGCCAGGCCACCATTCAAACGTTGGAAACAATTACCAATAAAATGCAATCGCCGGCTCGACGCATGGAACACCAGCTTAACAATTGGTCAATCTTCCTTATTTTGCCGATTTTTGCGCTGGCTAATGCCGGAGTTCATCTGGATATGGGCGCCGCCTCAAATCTGACCAGTCCGGTTGCTTTAGGTATTATTTTGGGGCTGTTTCTTGGCAAACCGCTTGGTGTCACCTTAATTTGTTGGGCCATTATCAAGCTTGGACTGGCTGAACTCCCGTCCGGCATTAGCTGGCGGCACTTCATCAGTTCCACTTTTCTGGCCGGTATTGGATTTACGATGTCGCTGTTTATTGCCGGTGCGGCCTTCCCCGGCGACCCAACTTTATTGAACACCGCCAAGCTGGCCATTTTCGCCGCCTCAATTTTGGCCGGCGTTATCGGATCGATCCTGGTTTATATGAATAGCCCTGCCCCGGAAACGGCTACGCATGGAAAAGTTGCGACAGTCGCAGGTTAGTAGACGGAAATAAGGAATTTCAACGGTATGCCAAAATTTCTCTACATTTTTGTCGATGACTCGAATTTGGTGGGACTGTGTCGGCAAAAAAATAAAAATTTGGATTGGATCAGGTTACGCGACTTCATTGTAGATAACAGTGAGGGTGACTATTTAAAAGAAATGATTATCTACGTGGGGATGCCGCCTATGATCGGCTCATTAACCGAAAAAAGGGAAGGCAAAGAACGCTATGCCCACTGGCTGCGTTCGCAGGGATTTCTAGTAGTGACCCACAACGGTTCGCCCACGCAGCCGGACACCTTCACCGCTAATGTCGATATCTTGATGGCGCTAAGCTGTTTTGAAATTTCGACGCGCAACCATCCCGATGTGGTCGTATTAGTCACCAGCGACGGGGACTTTGCTCCCCTGCCGTTATTTTTACGAAATTACGGCATCAAAACGGAAATTGCCGCAGTGGAAAATATGATAGGTACTTCTTTGAAAGACTCGGTGAATCAGGTCATCGACCTCGAGCCTTTCATCGACAGCCTCGACGACCTCAATTAGGATTTCGAGCGAAGTTGGGTTGGTCGGTTGGTGGTAAGTTGGATAGATTGTCGGTTAGGGAGTTGGATGGTTGGCCGGTTCGTGGCCAGCCATCCAACTCTCTGTGAGGACCATCTGATATCAATTCCCCAAGGACTCAGTTAATCCTTGCCAAAGACAGCCGCCGCATATTTAGCCAGGCCCAAACTCACCAAGCCAAGCAGCAGTAAGACCGGCCAAACGCGTCCCGTCGCCGTCAAACTTGAAACCATGGCGATCAAGCCCACGCCCACCCCCAAGAGAACCGCCGAAATTAGCAAGTCGAGACAAACATTGCCCACCAAGCCAACCACCGTTTGATCCGTTCGGTCATGTTTCTTGTTCATTTTGTATCCCCCTAACCCAGACAAACTGGCTTTGTCGCTTGAAAATCGGATAAACCAAGAAATAAGCCGATAGCTGAGCGCGACCAGCTTCTCAACAACTATACCACCGATATCTTAAGTAATTATAAAACCATCTGTTGAAATTCGCGATAAAATTCAACGCTTATCAAAGCCGGTAAAAACACCAACGAAACGAGCTATTTGCATTCAGTTTGAAACCGAGATAAGTATCACCTCAAGTTTGCAAATTGTGCCCGCTAATGTTACCCTTGACAACTAATCCTCTCAGCGAGCCAAAATAATGAGCGACATCAAAATCGATAATCTTCAACCCCACTATTTTGACGCCCTCGCTCGGCTGCAATACGACTGTTTTCCAACGGTCGATGAGCGCGAATATTTTCGGGTGGAACATTTCCGCAGCCATTATGACATTTTTCCCGAAGGCAGCTTTGTCGTGCTCGATGGCGAGCGGGTGATCGGTTTTGGCTCCGGCATCTTCACCGATTTCGACTTCGAACACCCAACTCACAAATCCCACGAAATCTCCGGCGACGGCTACTACACCACCCACAACCCTGATGGCGCTTACTATTATGCCGTCGATATCGGCGTCCATCCCGACTATCGTGGACACGGCATCGGCTCGCGGTTGTACGAAGCGCGCAAGGCGTTGGTCAGGCAGCATCACAAAAAAGGCATCGTAGCCGGCGGCATCATTCCTGATTACGCCGGCCATAAGGATCGGCTGACGGTGCAGCAGTATGTCGATCAGGTCGTGGCCGGCGAGTTGTACGATCGGACCCTGAGTTTCCAACTCAAAAACGGGTTTGTCGTCCGCGGCCTGCTTGAGGATTACGTCGAAGACTCGGTTTCCGACAATTGGGGTACGCTCATTTTCTGGGAAAATCCCGATTATTAATAAAATACCCTTATGGGCAATTTCATCGTCTTTATTTTAATCCTATTTGTGCTGGCCGCCCTACTGCGCATCGATTTCTTCTTTACCATTGTCTACTTGCTAATTGGCGTCTATGTGGCGACGCGCTTTTGGTCGCGCCGGATGCTAACCCAGCTTACTTTTAGCCGACACCTGCCGGAGCGGGCCTTTTTGGGGGAAGCCATCACGGTGACGCTGACGCTTGAGAATCTGAGCGTGCTACCGGTGCCCTGGCTGCTGCTCAACGACTCCTTTTCGCCCGTTTTATCCACGCCGCCCTTTTACCGCCAATTGGTTACACTGCCTGGCAAGGGGCGTCACACAACGCATTACACCCTCCACGCGCGCCGGCGCGGGTATTATCAGGTTGGGCCGCTGCTGCTGGAGTCGAGCGATCTACTGGCCATCGTGCCCCGTATTACGCGCCAATTTGAGCCAAGCGTACTGATTGTCTACCCGAAAATTTTACCGATCACCCAGCTCCTCATGCCGACCACCAGTCCGCAAGTGATCCTGCCGACGCCTTTGCCCCTCTTTCGAGACACCACACGCTTGACCGGGGTGCGTCCATACAGTCAGGGCGATAACTTCCGCCATATTCACTGGCCGGCTACCGCCGCGACCGGGCAGCTTCTGGTCAAACAGTTTCAAACGGCCATCGCTCGCGACAACGTGATCTTTTTGAATATGGATCGGGCTGATTATGGCCGCCCCGGTCAGGCCGACGTGGCCATCGAACTGGCTATTGTCGCCGCCGCCTCTCTGTCCAACCACATTATCGCCATTGAACAACTCCCCGTCGGCTTCAACACCATGGCCATCGATCCGCTGACCGAGTGCCAGCAAACCTTCCGGCTATCGCCCGGCAAAGGCCAAAATCATCTCATGCAGTTGCTCGAAATTTTGGCCCGGATCGAAGGCACTGAGGCGAACACCTTTCTAGAAAATCTGCGCCGCGAAAGTGTTACCCTGGCTTGGGGTGCCACGGTCATTATCATTACGTCGGTTGAGTCTGACGCGCTGCTCAATATGGCGCTGTTGTTAAAGCGAGGCGGCTTCCAACCGGCGCTTGTTTTCATCCAACCGGCCGCTTATAGTTACCCTCGCCTCGGGCGGGTACAGGAGTTGGGCGTGATGACTTTTGTGGTGACCGGGGAAAAGGATGTGGACGCATGGCACGCCGTCAAGTAGATGGGTTGGATCCGGTTGAACTGCTTAGAGTCACCCGCGATCCGTGGATCGACAACTTTTTCAGACCGCTAATGATCGTCGTCATGATCATGTGCCTGAATGTGTCGACTGTTAACCTGGTGCGACAGGTTAATCCCAATTGGTCAGGGATTTACTTTCTGCTGGCGATGCTGATCACCACCGTCGAAGGGATTTACGCCTACCGGCTGTCGCAGCGATTTCGCGCCAGCGCCGATTCGCGGCTGCGCTTTCGTCTGGCCGAAGCGGTGGTTCTGATCGTTTTAATCAAGCTTATGAATCTGCTGCAAAAGCCGCTGGCCGTGGCCGGCGCGGAACTAAGGACTATTTGGGAGACGCCCCAGCTGTTTTTTACCACCGAATTTTACATCAGCGTGTTGCTGGCCTTTCTGGCCTGGGCGATGGCGACCGCGACCATCGCCGATTTTGAAGATCTGTATGATCCGTATATCGATAACCGGCTGACGCTGCATGGCTTGATCGTGCGGTTTTTTTGGGGCGGCATCATCTTGGTCTTCATTTCCGGCGTCACCCACGTCATTGCCCAATCAGGATGGGACAATTTGATGAACTTACGCCGCCCGACCTTGGGGGGCGTTATTTTTAATGTGCTGATCTACTTTGCCGTGGGGCTGATCCTACTTAGCCAGATCAATTTAACCCGACTGCTGGTGCGCTGGCGGTTGCAGGACTTAACGCCGCCGCCTCACTTCACCCGAAATTGGGCCAAATACGGCCTGGTCTTTTTAGGGTTGATCATGGTCATCGCCTTCTTATTGCCCACCCACTACACACTCGGCTTTTTGAAAACGGCCGGCCTGGTGGTGCAAGTCATCATTGGGATAATCGCTTTTATCATCCAACTGTTGATCATTTTGATCACCGTCCCTATTCTGTGGCTGCTAAGTTTAATCGGTTTTGAAACGCCGACCACGCCGCCCCCCCTGCCGCCGCCGCCCCCGGTCGCGCCACCCCCTGCGGAGGGCGGATATCCACCATGGTGGGAGCTTTTGCGCTCGCTGCTGTTTTGGTTCGTGGCGTTGGGGGTGGTGGGGTACTTCATCAAAATCTACTTAGAGGACCACGCCGGAACGCTGCAAAGCCTAAAAAAAATCAGGCTGGTTGATCGGCTGCTGAGTTTTTTAGCGGGACTGTGGCGCTCATTGAGGGGTTGGGCTAAAGCCGGCCTGGCCCTGTTACCGGCCCGGGAGGTTTCATTCAAACCGCCTAACCCAGATTTAACCGGTCGGGTTCGGAACTGGTTAAACTTGAGGCAGGCGTCGACTCGACAGCGCATCCTGTACTATTACCTCAATCTTCTCACGCGCGCCGAGCAGGCCGGGCTGCATCGCCGCCGGAGTCAAACGCCCTACGAGTATGAGCCGAGCCTGCAAGAATCGATGCCTACCGTCGAAACCGAAATTCGCGATATGACCGATACCTTTGTGCGGGCCAGATACAGCCCGGATGAGTTCAGTGAGCAGGATGTAGCCTTGATCAAACAGGAATGGCAGCGGATTAAAAAAGCACTGAAAGGCAAGGGTGATCCCAGAGAAAAGCCGGACTAACTCACAGGATTTAAAAAGGGAAAAAGCCGGGTTGTTCGGTCCCGGCTTTTACAAAGGAGGACTTATGACTGAAAGAGAAAGGAGAGGCTCAACACTTTACTGTCTATTACTATAATCCCTTTACATGTAAATACCATAAGGAAGTTATAAGAAAATTATTAGAATCCATTCACATGATTAAAACTTTCGATTTCTTTCGCCGTAATGTAAATCGTAATGTTGGTATGATATACTCAATTTGCGTCCAGGATGATAGGTACTGGACCTCCTCTCTCTCTATGTTGCTGCTTCGGTGTCTCCATCGAAGCAGCATTTTTTTTATAATGGCGTAGGGAGAAAGAAGTAGGGTTTAAGGAATCCACGTTGGCCGGTTGCCGTCTGCGGCCAGCAGGTGAAGTTTTTCCGTTTCGAGGTCAAACAGCCAAACGCTTGGCTTAGCATCGATTTCGCGCAAGGGGAATCGCTGAAACGCCAGGTAGCGCCCATCCGGCGACCAGGCCGGTAGGCCGTGGTGGATTTCCGTGTCATCAGTCAGGCTGCGGGGCTCGCTCCCATCCGGGCGCATCACCCAAATCTGCTTACCCATCGAAGCCCCGGCTGCCTTTCGAGTCAAGGCGATCCATGCCCCATCCGGCGACCAAGTTGGAGACGTATCCTCCACCAACTGTCCCTCCCCCGATAGATCAACCAACTCACCCGTTTCAGGTGAAGCTTTGAGCAGATGTACGGCAAAACCCTCCTCGCTGGGTTGAATATCGGCCACCAGCAGCGACTTACCGGCCGGATCCCACGTAGCCAGGCTGCCCAGCCGGCTGGGAATAACAAAGTTACGCCCATCATCGACATTGAAGATTTGGACACCCTGGCTGCTGGGGGCGATGTAACTCAACCACCGGCCATCCGCGGCCCAGGTGGCCCCATACCCGATGATTTGATTGTCATCAAACACAGCCACTGTTTCGCTGTTAGACAAGTTTAACCACCACAACCGGGGCGGTCCCGGCGCAGCGCCCGGCACAAGCATGTTGCGGCGCTCGTAAATGAGCCGGTCGCTGTTGGGCTGCCAGGCCACCCCGTTGCAGACGGCTTCCGGGCAGGTTAACAACGGGTAACGATCCTGGCCATCGGGCGCGATGGCCCATAAATCACTACCGCCATCCTTACGCAGTGCCGCGTAGGCAATCGTCGAGGCATCCGGCGAGAGGGCAAAATCAAAGACTCCGTAGGTTTCTTGGGTTAGCTGCACCGTCTCGCCGCCACCGGGATCGATGACAAAAATCTGATCGTTGCCAGCCGCGTCTTTGGCGATGTAAAGCAAGCGAGGCTGACCTGTTTGAAACTGCCAGCTGATCGACTCTTGGAGCGGTCGACCACGCTGGCTGGTCACATCGCCGGTTAAAGTGACCGTATAGAGCGTATTTGAGGTTAAAGGTAAGGCCGGGGTAAATGACAAGATCTGGTCATCCCAGCGAACGGTGCCGCTCACAGGTGGACTGACAGTCAAAGGTGGTTGATCCGTATCTGAGACCGAGACAGCCTGATCAAACGTCACTTTGATTTGGGACCGGGTCGACACATCGCTAGCAGCTTGAGCCGGGCTAACGGCGACCACTTGTAGGCCAACTTGATCACCCCGCCAGAGGATCAAAGCCGTGACCAGGGCCATGGCCAGTAGCACCGAGATCACAATGACATCAAAGCGGTTGAGGCTAAATCTTTTAACCGGGGCAGAAGCGTATGCCATAGCTTAAAACAAACCGATATTTTGAGCGCTTTCCATCAAACGCGCTTAAAAAGGATAGAGATAAGGCTGGTCAGGAACATCGGTGGGTGTCACTGAGACGGCCTTGACGAGGGGTAACTGCTCACCGTCGAACACGCCCGGTTCCAACACGCCGGCTACCTCAACCCACTGGTCATCGGTCAAGGTCGGGCTGTCGGGCCAGTGGACCACCAGTCCGATGGGGGCGGCATCGGCAGCGCAGCAGCTTACCACAAAGCGGCTAACCATAAAGCTGTCTTCGCCAAATCGCTTATCTCGATAGACAAAGCCGACCAACTTGACCTCCTCGCCAGCCAAGGCGACCGGGTCCGACGCTTGTCGAAATTCGATGATCCAATCGAGGATATTTTTGTCAGCTTTGGGTTTGGATAAAACCGTTCCACCCTCGGGCGCCGACGCCGACGTCAGTGACTCAAGGCTGATATCGCGGTTGGTCATCGCCGCCGCGCCCAGTGGTTTGGGCGGAATGACAAACCCCAGCACTATCGGCGAGGCGATTAAGAGCAACCCCAGCCAATTTAGCCGGCCGTGTTGGTGACCATCGTGGTCGTGCTGGTGATCTTCAAGGTCGTGATCAGCCCGGTAGCGATAACTGACTCCCACCAAAATAAGCCCCAGAGCGGCCAAAACCGTCAGCCAGAAGAAGCGCTCGTTGATGTAAAACAACAACGTACCGCTCAAAATCCGGCTGATCAAAAAGAGACCCATCGCGATTAAAACAAGCGTTTTCCAACCTGTGGTCATGGTTACCAACTCACATTGAGGTTAAGATAAACTGTGATCATAAGGGTAGCCAGCAGCGGCAGCAAAATTAAATAAAGCACCACTCGCCGCTTGAAGACTCCCAAAAACATCAGCGAACTCTTGATATCGACCATCGGCCCAAACACCAGGAAGGCCAGAATAGCCGCCGGCGGAAACGAGTTCACAAAGGCCAGCGCCAAAAATGAGTCGACGGTCGAGCAGACCGACAGCACAAAGGCCAGCGTCATCATGGCCAAAATCGAGGTGGCTGAGCCGGCGCCCAATGCCAGTAAAAACGGCTGAGGAACCAGCGTTTGCATCGCCGCCGCCAACATCGAGCCGATAATCAGGTAACGACCCATATCAAAAAAATCGTCGCCGCCGATGCTGAGCGCAGTCCAGAATCGACGGACCCCGCTTGGACCGGCATGATCATGAGTATGGTCATGAGTGTGATGATGGTCAGCCGCGGCAAGCTGGTCCGATCTTAAAATATCGGCCGGATTGGCAAAGTGAAAGAGAAAACCGATAGCCGAGGCAATCAGAAAACTCAAGATAACCCGGCCATAGAGCATCGGCCCCCAGCCAAAAGCCGCGTAGGTACTGGCCAACACAATCGGGTTGATGACCGGCGCAGCCAGCATAAATGCAATCCCCATCGAGATGGGCAGTCCTTTCAGGTACAGCCGCCGCGTGACCGGCACTACGCCACACTCACATACGGGAAAGATCAACCCCAATCCCCCACCCACCAGTGCCGCTGCTGCCGGATGGCGCGGCACAAATCGGTACAGCGTGTCGTTGCTCACATATACTTCGAGCAGCCCCGAAACGATGGAACCGGCTAACAAGAAAGGAACGGCTTCGATGAAGATGCTGAGGAAAATGGT
>JAGRCC010000833.1 GCA_020433785.1 Anaerolineae bacterium | reverse complement strand
TGACCAGGGTCACGGCTTTATCGGCCCGGCGGGTATCCGGGTTCATGGTGATGGTCCCGGTGACGCCTTCAAAGTTGGAGATTTGCTTCAGACCGGCGATGATATCGGCCGGTTCGGCTGAACCGGCGGTTTCGATGGCCGTCTTAACCATATAAATCTCATCGTAGCCCACCCCGTAAACCACCGAGTCGGGGGCTGCGCCGGTGCCGGCTTCGTATTTGGCGAAGAAGTCGGCCAGGGGGTTACCTTCGCTGGGGAAGGCGTGGGTGGTGAAGACCATACCTTCGACCGCGTCGCCCGCATCCAACAGCGAGGCGTCGTGGTTGCCGTCGGTCGAAATGAGCGGCGTCTCAACCCCGGCCGCCCGTAACTGACGCACAAAGATGGGCGTATCAGGAATGAACATCGCGGTGAAGAGGACATCGGGCTGTTCCGGCAAACCGGCAATAGCCGTCACTAAGGCAGAGTAGTCGCCGGCATCGATGCGATATTGCTCTTCGCCCATGATCTGGCCCCCCAACTGCTCGAAGCTTTCGTTAAAGTAGTCGATCATTTTGTCGGTGTAAGGGATTTCGGTGGAGCGGATGACGAACGCGGTGCGGTAACCCTGTTCATAAGCGTATTGGGCCGCCAACGCCCCTTGAATGGTATCGCTCATCACCAGTTGAAAGGCGCAGTCGCCGCCGTCGCCCACCAGCGTTGGCGCGGTGCCGTCGCCGGTGGAGATGGGAATGCCCTGGCTGCAAGCCACCGTGGCCTGGGCTAAAAACGGATCGCCGGTGGTGCCGATGATGTAAGAGACGCCACCCTCGCCGAGCATTTCCTCCAGTAGTTGGATGCTCAACGCCTGATCGTTCTTGCCGTCTCTGGCCACCAACTCTAACGGGCGACCGAGTACGCCGCCGGCGGCGTTGATCTCATCGACGGCAAACTGCGCGCCGTCGCGCACCGGCAGATCGTAAAATGAATAGACGTCGCTAAAATCACCCACGTAGGCGATTTTGATCGGTTCGCCGCCGGCCGCTTCAGCTGCCTCTTCTGTTGGCGCGGCCGGTTCGGCTTCGGTCGGTTCAGCGGCCGGGGCGGCTTCTTCGGTTGCCGGTGCGCTGTCGCCGCTGGTCGGGGCGGGCGTTGGAGCCGGTTGGCAGGCGGCCACAAGTAAGAGCATCAGGGCCATTAGTCCGATTTTCCAAGATAAAGTCTTCATTTCTCCTCCTCAGGAAACTTTTGTGATGAATAGGTTTAGATTAGCCAAATCTGGATAGAATCAGCACGCTTCTGGCTCTATCTTCTAGTTTCTAATGTCTCATTCTGGTAAGTCGGCTTGTGTTGTCGGCAGGCATTTCCTCTATAATATCCTAAGTCTCAGGCTAGCCCATGCAGCCGCAGCACGTTGCGGGCCAGGATCGCCTGACCGATCTGTTCCGCTTCCGGAAGGGTCATAAAATCTCGCTCGACGGCGCTGGTTAGCACCCGCTCCAACGCGGCGCGGCTCTCTTTGGCCGAGACCCACAATATCTCCGGTTCCGAAGCTTCATCGGAGCCGTATAAAATTTTGTTGGTGGGGACCGCGCCAATCACCTGGGTCAAAACCCGATCCATATCAAGCATACCCCAAGGTAGATAAAGCGACAACTCCAGATAGACCAGCGGATACAAAGAAGCCAGGTAAGTCGCTTCACCCAACCAGGGAAATCCGCTGTGAATGAGCACGGTAGGCTGGCCGGCAAAACGGGTCAGCAGCGGTCCCAGATTGGTGGGCCGGGCATGCGACAGCACGACGTCGGTGTCGCCCGCGCCGGAGTGGATGTGCACCGGGCGCTCATATTTTTTGGCAATCTCAAAGGTGACGTTCAACAGATGATCGCGCAGCGGTTTGCTGGTCTCCCGACCTTCGCGCCAGGCGGCAGCTTGCCAGCGTTGGTATGAAGCGTCAACCTCCTCACGAGTAGGCGCGCCGACATCCAAACCGGTGCGGTAGGCAATGATCGATTTGAAGGCGACACAGCGCGGGTCGTGCGCGGCGGTTTCAAGTTCGGCCCGGAAAGCCTCTTCCAGCGCAGCGGCGCTGTGGGTTTGTTGGCGGGCAGCTTCGATCATCGGCTCGATGCGAGCCACCCGGTGAATCGTTACCCCGATCAATTCCTGCATCTCAAGCTGATCGACTTTGGGCAGCGGGAAGCCGTCGTCAACCAATAGGGCGCTCAGGTTGGCGTCGCGCATTAGACCGGACACATACGCCGGAGGATCAGCTTCCAGAGCGGCGTGGCGCGCCTGGAACAGCTCCGCCGGGGAGCAGTTCAGATATGCGGCCAGCCGCCTACGGGTGACCATAGCCATCAGCGTATGATCGGTCATAGCTGAAACGGCCCCGGCCAAAGCGGGATCGACGCCGGTGGCCGAGCCGAAACACATGCCCATAACGGTAATCCGGTCAAGAAATCCTTCAGGCGGCGCATTCACCAGCTTTTCGGCCCGAAAGCCGTGGGAGTGGGCGTCGATGATTGGGGCTTGGCTTAAATTAATTTTCATCCGTACCTCCAGCGCAGGGTATCGGTTAATTGGGCTTGGTCCATCTGGCCGTAGCTGTCCCATTCCAGCCGGCGGGTTGCTACAAAAGCTTCAAATTGAGCGTCGCCCATAGCCTGTCGGACAACATCGGCCTGAACCATCAGGTCGATGGCTTGGCCCAGGTCGGTGGGCAGCCGGTATACCTGGTTGGCCTCTCGCTCGGCCTCGGACAGGCTGGAGGGGTTGATTTGGAGTGGCGTCGGCAGTTTCAGCCCTCGCTCCAGGCCATCGAGGGCCGAGGCCAGCAGCATAGCGCCGGCCAGATAGGGGTTGGCGGTGTGATCGATGGTTTTTAGCTCGATATTGGCGGCGCGATTCCGATTGCCGACCGTGCCTTTGATCAGACGAATGGCGGCTTCCCGGTTTTCGTGGCCCCAGC
>JAGRCC010000832.1 GCA_020433785.1 Anaerolineae bacterium | reverse complement strand
CTGCGGCGCTCTTTGTTTTTAGGCATCCCTTATGGTCCCTTATGGTGACCAGCAGTGGTCGAAACTGCTCGCGCCAGTCGGTCTCGGTCAGGTGGCCGCCGGCCAGCTGCTCGGTCAGGCTGATGGCCGTCCGGTGGTCCTCGATTTCGAGGGTGAGGCTGGCCGGGGCATCGAGACCGATTTGGCCTGGCGTTGTTGGAGAATATTGAGGCTCTTTTGCAGCCTTTGGAGGATTGTATTTAGATCGGCCATAAGAAATTATGAATTATGAAGGATGAATTAGGAAAGTGGGGAACTTTAGACCACGTCTACTTACCCCCTACCCCCATTTTAACATATCTTCTCGCTCCCTGACAACCGGACTTAGGTACAAAATGAAGAATGAAGAATGGAGAATGGGGAAATTCAATGACCATGGTCAACCCCTCCGAATCACTCTAGTGATTCCGCTGAGTCATTCTAATGATCAGCCGCGATCACTAGAGTGATTCACCCTGAATCACCTAGGTGAGTCACTATGAGTCACCATGGTAAATTTTAAAAATTTACCATGGTGAGGGGCATAAAAGGGGTGGGGGAGCGACCGTTATGGGTTATTCGGCGGGCAATGATCAAAAAGTGACTGTCACCTAATCGCCCTAGAAAACACAAATGGCCCCGGATATGGCGAGAATTCCGGGGCCTAATTTTAGGGAAGGAAAGTCCTTTTAAAAGGACTTCATTATTTGAAAGATGACCCAGTTGGCCTAAAAAACACAAAAGCCACCCATCGGATTCGAACCGATGACCTGCTCATTACGAGTTATCAGGTCATCGGTAGATTCAATGAAGTTTGTTCGAGCCTTGCAGTGAATAAATTTACTGTCTACGCATCAGGTAGTACTATAAAATGGCTTGGAATAGATGAATTTGCCACAAAAAGGCTGTACATTAAAGTCATTGGTCTAGCCCACAGGTGTACCGCTAACCACTTTGAAATTGGATGAATTGGTCTGCTATCGATAGATTGACTTAATCCAACCCCAATCCGATGCGCTATGTGTCAAAGCGCAAAGCGGCCATCGCGTGAGCGAAGGTAAGGGTTGGGCTATTAGCCACCCAGCCATCATTCCAAATTTTGGCCTTCTCTTCAAATTGGCTACAATACACACGCCTAGCCCCTTAAGGAAATCAAGATGATAAATGACCAATTGACTACTCTTGTTGATTTGTTGCGTCATCGAGCCGACTATCATCCAACCAAAACCGCCTACACTTTTCTGCGTGATGGCGAGGTTGAAGACGGCAACTTGAGCTATCAGGCCTTGGACCAGCAAGCGCGGGCTATCGCCGCCCGGCTGCAAAGGACGGGCCAACCGGGCGACCGGGTTCTGCTGCTGTTTCAGCCGGGATTGGATTACATCGCGGCCTTTTTCGGCTGTTTGTACGCCGGTATGATTGCCGTACCGGCCTACCCTCCCCATCCCAAACGCCCAATGTCGCGCCTGAAGACCATCATCACCAATGCCGAACCCAAACTCTGCCTGGCCAGCCACGATATTTGGGCCAAGGTCGCTCCCCGATTTGCCCAAGATCCCACGCTGACTGACCTGATGGGCATCTCCACTGATACCGTCGATACGGCGCAAGCCGATACATGGCAGCGGCCACCCATTGCCGCCGATAATCTGGCCTTTTTGCAATATACTTCCGGTTCAACCGGCACGCCCAAAGGGGTGATGGTCAGCCACGGCAATTTGCTCCACAACGAGCGCTTGATGGCCACGGCGATGGGTCACACCTCTGAAACCATCTTTGTGGGTTGGGCCCCGCTGTTCCATGATTTGGGCCTGGTCGGCAATATTTTGCAACCGCTCTATCTGGGCATTCCCTGTACCCTGATGTCTCCACTAGCTTTTCTCCAAAAGCCGGTCCGCTGGCTTCAGGCCATCTCCCATTATCGAGCCACCAGCAGCGGCGGCCCCAACTTTGCCTATGACCTGTGTGTCCAGAAGATTAACTCGGAAGATTATCCGGCTTTGGATTTGAGCTGTTGGCAGGTGGCCTTCAACGGCTCCGAGCCGGTTCGGGCCGAGACAACGGATCGCTTTGCCCACACTTTCCAGCGCTATGGCTTTCGACCCCAGGCCTTTTATCCGGCCTACGGACTGGCTGAAGCAACCTTGTTCATTACCGGACGCACCCGAAACACGCCACTAGAACGCTATCCGGTCGATAAGGCGGCCTTGGCTCCAAATCAAATCAGCCCGGCGGTCCAAGAAGCAGCAGCTGGCCCAACCCTGGTCAGTTGCGGACACAGTTGGCTAGGCCAGCATCTGGTCATTGCCAACCCGGAAACCTGCCACCCTTGCTCCGAGGGAGAGATTGGCGAGATTTGGGCAGCGGGACCGAGTATCGCTCAGGGCTACTGGCAGCAGCCAGACGAGACGCAGAGCGCGTTCCATGCTTATTTGGCTTCGTCTGCCTCCTCCAAACAAATAGAAGACACAACCGGCGACTATACCGGCCCCTTCTTACGCACCGGCGATTTGGGCTTTCTGCAAGAGGACCAGTTGTTCGTCACCGGTCGGCTCAAAGATGTGATCATCATCCGTGGGCAAAACCATTATCCTCAAGATATTGAATTGACGGTTGAACAAAGCCATCCGGCCCTCCAACCCGGTAGCGGAGCGGCTTTTTCCATCGAAGCAGACGGTCAGGAACGTCTGGTAGTCATCCACGAAGTCAAGCGCACCCATCTGCGCAGCTTACAGGCCGAGGCCGTCTGTGAGGAGATTCGAGGCGCAGTCTCCGACAGCCACGAGCTGCATGTGTACGCCATCGCTCTGCTCAAACCGGCCACCATTCCCAAGACCTCCAGCGGCAAAATCCAACGCTTTGCCTGCCGGGCGGCGTTTCTCAACAACCAACTCAAGGTTCTGAGCTTGGAGCGACCACCGCCCGCCCCGCCCCCTGAAACGCCTGCTCCGACTATCGAACCGCCCTCAAACCATCAAACTGCATCCTATTCCCCCCAAACAATCCAACAGTGGCTCCGCGAATGGGTCCATCGCAAACTCCAAATTGCTATCGAAACCATCAAGCCGGACAAAGCGCTGGCCGATTATGGGCTAGACTCGCTAATGACCATCGAACTAGCGGACGATTTAGAAGCCTGGCTCAATCCGGCCGGCTTGAAGATCGACACCACCCTGGCCTGGAACCATCCCACCATCGCCGCGCTAGCCCAAGCAATCGCCGATACGCTTAAGGACCTCGCCCCACCTCCGCCATTATCGGGGGAACTTGCTAAACAGCCTCGATCAGAACTAACGCTCACGAGTCATAGCTATCCGCTCTCACCCGGCCAACAAGCGCTGTGGTTTGAGCATCAGTTGGCGCCGACAAGTGGTGTATATAATGTATCCCTGGCCTTGTCGCTTCAGGTAGAGCTTGATATTTCAACCTGGCAAGCGGCCTTTCAACAGTTAGTCAATCGCCATGCAGCTTTGCGAACGACTTTTACCGAATATGACGGACAACTTCAGCAACAGATTCAGCCTGACCAACCGGTTGTCATCGAGCCAGTTGTCGCCCCTGATTGGTCCTGGGAGCAACTCAAAGCGCACATGATAGCGGCCCATAATCAGCCATTTGATTTGCAGCAGGGACCGCTGCTGCGTCTGCGGCTTTACACCCATACCCCAACCGATCACGTGCTGTTGTTTACCACGCATCACATCATCTTTGATGCGTGGTCGGCCTGGCTATTGCAGGATGAGCTGCGAACGCTGTACCCTGCCATACAAAGTGGTACACCGGCCATTTTGCCGCCTCTACGGACTACCTATCTTGATTATGTCGAATGGCACGCTAAACTGCTTCAGGCTGAAGGGGATCGCCTGTGGCACTATTGGCAACAGAAGTTAGTCGGCGAATTACCTGTGTTGAATTTACCCCTTGACCGACCGCGCCCTCCGATATGGTCCTACCATGGTGCTTCCCAGACCATTGATATTTCAGCGGAGTTAACCGAACGCCTGCGCCGGCTGGCCCGCAGCCAGCAAACGACCCTTTACACGCTACTGTTGGCCGCGTTTCACCTGTTGCTTTATCGGTATACCGGTCAGGAGGATATTCTGATCAGTACGCCGACCGCCGGACGGAATCGACCTGAATTTGCCCGGCTCGTTGGCTACCTGGTATCCCCGGTGGTGATGCGGGCCAACCTGTCGGGCAAACCCAGCTTTAGAAGCTTTCTGCGACAAATGCGGCAAACCGTTATTGAGGCGTTGGATCACCAAGCTTACCCGTTCAACCTGCTGGTGGAGCGGCTTCTTCCAACGCGGGATCTCAGCCGACCGCCGCTCTGTCAGGCTAACTTTAACCTGAGGCGAACGATACAGGCTGACTCAGTGACAGACTCCACGATGCGGACCGTCAACGGCGTCAATCAACTCGAATGGAACGGGGTGGCTATTTCTGCTCTTGAAATAGAACAGAATGAAGGCGTGTATGAATTATCGCTGGAGTTGTTTGAATCGTCGACTCAATTAGGCGGAACGTTGAAATATAATCCGGATCTCTTTGAGCCGTCCACCATCGCCCGGATGAGCAGTCATTTCCAGACGTTGTTAGCCGCTATCGTTGAAAACCCCGACCGCTCGATCAGCCATTTACCCTTGTTGGCCGGTGGTGAACGCCACCAGCTCTTGCTCGATTGGAATGAAACCCGAACGGATTTTTCCACTGACGTATGCATTTATCAGTTGTTCGAAGCCCAAGTCGAGCGGACTCCCGAGGCGATAGCCGTTGTCTTCAAGGATCAACAGCTTACCTATGCAGAACTGAATATCCGGGCTAATCAGTTGGCTCACCATCTGCAATCGCTGGGAGTTGCCCCCAATATCCTGGTTGGTCTCTGGCTCGACCGGTCTGTGGATATGCTCGTTGGGTTGCTGGGTATCCTCAAAGCCGGCGGGGCTTACGTTCCGCTCGATCCGACCTATCCTCAAGACCGGCTCGCTTTTATGATCGAAGATGCCGGGCTGTCATTTATGATTACCCATTCATCGTTTGTTAACCCGGCTAGCGTGATCGCCGACAATGACAAGCTAACGGTCCTGTGTTTAGATACGCTCGTCCACCATTTGAAGCACTGCTCCGGCAACAACCCACCTAACCGGGCTATGCCCCAAAATTTAGCCTACACCACCTACACCTCCGGCTCGACTGGTCGCCCCAAAGGGGTTCAGATTCCCCACCAGGCCCTGACGAACTTCTTGCTCACGATGCAGCAGCAACCGGGCCTTCAGCCGGCCGATATTCTCGTGGCGGTGACCACCTTATCTTTTGATATCGCTGCCCTGGAACTTTACCTACCTCTCACCGTCGGCGCTCAAATCGTCATGGCCGACCGCTCGACCACGGCCAACGGAGCAGACTTAGCGGCACTCATCGCGGAATCCAACGCTACGGTGATGCAGGCTACCCCGGCTACCTGGCGACTGCTGATCGAGGCCGGCTGGACCGGCTCCGGCCAATTCAAAGCGCTGTGTGGTGGTGAAGCGTTGGACCCCAACCTGGCTGAACAGGTGTTAGCCAGGGTAGACCAACTCTGGAATCTCTACGGTCCGACCGAAACAACGATTTGGTCCGGTGCCTATTTTATCCCCCATAACCGGCCACGGCCCTTAATAGGCCGGCCTGTAGCCAACACCGACTTCTACATTTTAGATAGCGAGTTGGAGCCGGTGCCGATTGGCATCCCCGGAGACCTTTACATTGGGGGGGCCGGCCTGGCCCAGGGCTATCTGGGCCGCCCTGGCCTGACCTCAGCGCGCTTTATCCCCCATCCATTCCCGACCTCTAATCCGGCCAATGCGCCCGAATCGGAAAGGAAAGGTCAGCGCTTGTACAAGACTGGCGATTTAGCTCGCTACTTGCCCGATGGAAAGATTGAGTTTCTCGGACGGCTCGATCATCAAGTTAAAATCCGTGGCTTTCGCATCGAGTTAGGGGAAATTGAAGCTGTTCTCAACCAACACAGCGCCATCGAAACCAGTGTCGTCCTGGCCCAGGTCGATCGGCCGGAGGATCAGCGACTGGTGGCCTATGTCATTCCCAAGCATCAGGCTGCTCATAGCGAAACCTCAAGCAACCGCCCCCTAACCTCGGAGCGTGCTAACAATTTACCGATAACGGACCTGCGTCGCTTTTTACAATCGAAACTACCGGCTTATATGATCCCCAATGCCTTTGTAGTGTTAGAAACTTTCCCGCTGACCCCCAACGGCAAACTGGATCGGCGCGCCTTACCGGCCCCGACCTATCAGCCGGTCGCTGCCTATGTTGGACCCCGAACGGCGACCGAAGCCACCCTCACCGCTATTTGGAGTGAGGTTCTGGGCCGAGAACAGATCGGGCTATATGACAACTTTTTCGAGCTGGGCGGACACTCTCTCCTGGCTACACAAATTGTCTCCAGAGTCCGCCAAACCTTCCAGATCGCGTTATCCTTACGCAGTCTCTTTGAACATCCAACCGTCATCACCTTGGCTGAAGCGGTGACTCAAGCCAGGCAGGCCATACTGCCGCCGATTGAGCCGACCTTACGGACCCAAACCCTACCCCTCTCCTTTGCCCAACAACGGTTGTGGTTTCTGGATCAACTGGAAGGTCCCAATCCCACCTACAATTTACCGGCGGCTTTCAAGCTCAGCGGCCCTCTCAACATCCCGGCCTTCTCAGCCAGCCTCAATACTATCCTACATCGACACGAGATCCTCAGAACAACCTATTACGAGATGGACGGTGAGGCTCGCCAACGGATCGATCCCCAGGCAAAATTCGATTTACCTGTGGTTGATTTACAAGCCTTGCCGGCCGAAGCGCAAGCGCTTGAGCTACAGCGTTTAGCCCAAACCGAGGCGCTACAGCCCTTCAGCTTAAGCCGAGATCTGATGATCCGGGCCAGGTTGCTGCTGTTAGGGCCAAACGCGTTTGGATTGTTGGTGACAATGCATCATATTGCCTCAGATGCCTGGTCGATGGACGTGTTGGGGCGCGAGATAAGTGCGCTGTATCAAGCCTACCGCCATGATACGCCTTCCCCCTTGCCCAACAACCCCATTCAATATGCCGACTTTGCCCATTGGCAGCGCCAGTGGCTGCAGGGCGAACTGCTGGCCGACCAACTAGCCTACTGGCAGCATCGCTTGGCCCAGGCCCCTCCGATTTTGGATCTACCGCTCGACCATCCTCGCCCACCACAAATGACCTACCGGGGGGCTCACTTACCCTTTACCTTAGATGCCGATCTCAGTCACAATCTTCACACCTTCAGCCGACAAACAGACACAACGCTCTATATGACCTTGTTGGCAGCTTTCAAGGTATTTCTGTATCGCTACAGCGGCCAAACCGATCTGGTCGTCGGTTCTCCTATCGCCAATCGCACCCGGCCCGAGATCGAATCGCTCATCGGGTTTTTCGTCAACACCTTGGCTTTACGATCAGATCTATCAAACGATCCCACATTTTTAGACGTGTTGGAGCAGGTAAAGCAGACAACCCAAGACGCCTACGAGCATCAAGATCTGCCCTTTGAAATGGTGGTAGATGCCTTGCAGCCGGAACGTAATCTGAGCCACTCGGCCTTGTTCCAGGTGATGTTTGTCTGGCAGAACACACCTCAGCACCGGCTTGTGTTACCGGGCTTGAAAGTAAGCCCGCTGACCAATGATCTACCCATCGCTATGTTCGATTTGACCTTAACCATGCACGCGGATAACGGCCGGCTGATCGGCAACTGGGAATATAATGTCGATCTGTTTGAAGCCACGACCATCGCCCGCATGGCCAACCATTTTCAGAATTTGTTAGCCGGTATTCTAGCCAACCCCGCCCAGTGCATTTCCCAATTCCCGTTACTAACCGCAAGCGAACAACATCGACTTTTGGTTGAATGGAACGACACGCAGGTCAGCTACCCGTTAGACAGATGCTTTCCCCAAATGTTCGAAGAACAAGTTGAACGCACACCTGAGGCCGTGGCTGTCGTCTACGATGGGAAGCATCTCACCTATCACCAGCTCAACCAGCAAGCCAATGCCCTGGCCAGAGTTTTGATGGGGCATGGGGTCGGACCCGAGGGTCTGGTCAGTCTGCTGGCCGAACGGAACCTCGACTTTCTCATTGCCATCCTGGCCATCTTCAAAGCCGGCGGGGTCTACTTACCCCTCAATCCGCGCTATCCGCCCCAACGGCTGGGCGATGTCATCCATCAAAGTCAACTAGCGCTCATCCTGACGACCGCTGATTTTACTCCGTCGCTATCCGAAGCTTTAGGCACGCTTTCTTCAACAACACCGCCGCAAGTGTTGCAGCTCGAGCCGTTGCTGCTAGCCACCCAATCGGTCGACAATCTGCCGGTCCGTTGTACCCCCCAGCACCTGGCCTATGTCATCTTTACCTCGGGTTCGACTGGTTTACCTAAAGGGGTTATGATCGAACATCAAGGGTTGCTCAACCATCTGTATCTTATCATCGAAGCGTTGAGCCTGTCATCAGACGACATCATTCTGCAGAACGCTTCCCAATCGTTCGACATCTCAGTCTGGCAATTTCTGGGCGCTCTGTTAGTAGGCGGCCAAATACGCATTGTCGATGATGAAACCGCCCACGATCCGGCTCGCTTATGGCAGGTGGTGAACCAGGCCGGCATCACTATTTTCGAAACCGTGCCGGCGATCCTGCGAACCATCCTGGACCAGATGACTATGGATGACAAGAATCGGACAAACCTGTCCGGCCTGCGCTGGTTGATTCCTACCGGCGAGGCCGTACCGCCCGACTTGTGCCGCCAATGGCTGCATCATTATCCGGACATTCCCCTGCTCAATGCCTATGGTCCGGCGGAATGTGCCGATGATGTCAGCTTCTATCCCATTCACCAGCCGCCACCGCTGACTGAAACCACTGTCCCGATTGGCCGACCAGTGGCCAATATGCAGTTATATATTCTCGATGCCCACTTCCAGCCGGTGCCGGTGGGGGTAGTCGGGGAGCTGTGTGTAGGCGGCGTCGGCGTAGGTCGCGGTTATTTATGGGATGCCCGACGCACGAGCGAACTGTTTGTACCGGACCCGTTTAGCAGCGAGCCTGGGACGCGACTCTACAAGACGGGCGATCTGGCCCGTTACCGGCCGGATGGCAACATCGAGTTTTTGGGCCGCAAAGATTATCAGGTCAAAATTCGAGGGCTGCGGATTGAGTTAGGCGAAAT
>JAGRCC010000002.1 GCA_020433785.1 Anaerolineae bacterium | reverse complement strand
TTGCCCACGATTTCAACAATATTTTGACCATTGTTACCGGCAACTGTGATCTAATTCTCAACTCCCTCAATTTTCCCAACCACCACCGAGACGACATCGAACAAATTAGAATAGCCGGACAAAAAGCAGCCTCGTTAATCCAGCAGTTGCTGCTCTTTAGCCGCCAGCAAACGCTGCAAATGCAGTTGATCAATCTTAATCGAATTGTGACCAATGTAGAACCCATGCTCAGGCGTTTATTGCCGGCCTCTATTGAGTTAACGATTGACCTGGATCCGGAGCCGGCTCAGGTTAAAGGCGATCCGGGGCAGTTTGAGCAGGTCATCCTTAACTTGGTGCTCAACGCTAAAGATGCCATGCCGGACGGCGGTCAGCTCGATATTGAAATCCGCCAGGCTTTCATCGATGATCACTACCTTACCCAGCCCGCCAACCTTGAGTCAGGCCCCTATGTGGTGTTCATTGTAAGCGACACAGGTATTGGCATGACGAAAGAGATTCAAAACCAAATCTTTGAACCCTTTTTTACCACCAAAACCGTTCATAAAGGAACCGGCCTGGGGTTAGCTATCGTTCACGGTGTGGTCAAACAAAGCGGCGGCCAAATATTTCTCGAAAGCCAACCCGGCCATGGCACAACCTTTAAGGTCTACCTGCCACAACCCCTCAACAGTTCAACCGTTTTGAACAGCCATACCGATAGTAGCCCCTCCCACGGCACCGAAACGATCCTGCTTGTTGAGCCGGAAGAGTCCGTTCGAGACCTCACTCGCCGCATTCTCATTCGATGCGGCTATACCGTCTTGGAAGCTCAAAATGGCAGCGAGGCCCTTTATCTGGTAGAACAATATCCGCATCCCATCCATTTGGTTATAACCGATGTCGCCTTGCCCAACGGCACCAATGCACATCAACTGACCGAAAGACTAAAATCGCTGTACCCCCAGACCAAACTTTTGTTTATGTCAGGGTACAGTGATAATGCGGTTTTATATCAGGATATGGTTTCAAACCAAACCGCCTTTTTACAAAAACCTTTTGGAGATATAACCCTAGTTCAAAAAGTACGTCAACTTCTTGACACAAACTAACCCCAGAACGACTGTTTCCATTACCTCAACCCGTAACACGATTGACCGTCAATCATAACTAAAAATTGAACCACTTATCACGTACAATTTACTAAGTGCAAAGCTCTTGCTCAAATATCGCTGATTAGTTACATAGTTGGGAGGTCAGGCACAATGAAAACCGACGTCAATATACAGCCCGATGTGATGGCTACGACGGAAACACCGCTCTATCAAGCCGATCTTCTTCAGCATGTAACCGATGCCGTTATTACCACAGACTTAGATTTAAACATTAACAGTTGGAACAGAGCTGCCGAAACGATCTATGGCTGGCCCAAGCATGAAGTAATCGGGAAAAGGTTTGACAAAGTGATCTCTACCACATTTCCATACAAACACCAAGAAGCGGTTATTACCCATCTCTTCAATGTTGGAAATTGGCAAGGGCAAGTTATACAGCAGCAGCGGAATGGGCAGGAAGTCCATATTTCGGCCGCAGTGTCCTTACTGAAAGACGCAAACGGACATGCAGTAGGCATTATCACCATCAATCGACCATTAACTGAACTTGAGCCTAAAGCGGTTAAATTAAGAACTTTAACCAAAGAACTCGATCGTCTTAACAAAGAAATTGAGGCTCTTTCCTATTCTGTTTCTCACGATTTACGAGCGCCCCTCAGAGCGATTAGCGGCTTTGCTCAGATTATTGTCCGGCGGCATTGGTCTGAGCTTAATGAGGAAACTCAACATTTCTTAAACAACATTATCGAAGCCAGTAACCATTTGGACCATCTCATCAATGATCTACTGGCCTACGCCCGGTTAGGGCGTCGAACGATCCAGCATCGGCCGGTTGATCTGACCGATTTGTTAGATCATGTTATCCTGACTTTATCTGAGCAAGTAGAAAAAACAGACGCTAAAATTGAACTTCCAGACACCTTACCCATAGTGCAAACCGATCCGTTTCTACTAACACAAATACTCACAAACTTAATAAAAAATGCTATAATTTATCGTCGGCCAAATCAGAAACCGAATATCGTCATAACCTGTCAAATAGAAGTGGAACAGCTTGTTATTGGAGTTGCAGATAACGGCTTGGGTATTCCAACTGAATATCGAGATAAAATTTTTAACATTTTTCAACGACTGCATCATCAAGATGGTTATGACGGCAATGGCATTGGCCTTTGTCTGGTAAAAAAAGCGTTGGATTTGCTTGGTGGTCATATCAGCATAGAATCCATTGAAGGCAATGGGTCAATATTTTGGATAATGCTGCCCCTTGCCAACTAATAGGAAAGTCACAGCGATAGATTATCGGTTATCACGAACCGTGCATGACCCATCCGGCCAAATTTCTGCAAACTTTCCTTTAGAAAAGAGGCCATATGAAACCGACCGTCATTCTTTTAATTGACGATAACCGAATGGACATTGAATTGGTCCTTTTAGCCGTGGCTGGCCTGGAGGTAAGCTACAACATCCAAACGGCTCACAGCGGCTACGAAGCTTTAGACTATCTATTTGGTCGAGCTAAATTTGCCGATCGCAGCCAATTCCCTTTACCTGATATCATTTTACTCGATCTAAAAATGCCGGGGTTGGACGGTCAGGAAGTATTACGCCGCATCAAAACCACCCCCGGCCTCAGACGTCTACCGGTAATTATCTTTACATCGTCTCAAGAAGATATCGACCGAGCCAACTGTTATGACAGTGGAGCCAACAGCTACGTTGTTAAACCTCTATTGCTGGAAGAGTTACAAAACATCATGCAAGAGATTGAAACCTATTGGCTCGATCTCAATATCGGCCCCCCGAAGCTGTTATAAACTCCTTTAACGGTTCCACATTACCCCAATGCGTCCAACCATAACCTTAAGGATAAAGAAATGACCGAGATCCCCATTCGAATTTTATACGTCGATGATTACATTTTCGATCGAGAGTTAGTGCGGGCGACTCTAAAGGAAGCTGATGTTGATCTGCAAATTACGGAAGCAGCCTCTCGGGCTGAGTTTGAGGAAAAATTAGCCCAAGAAAAATATGATCTGGTTCTGAGTGATTTTAACATCTTGGGCTACAGCGGTCTACAGGTCCTTGATGCGGTGTGGGCCACCGATCAAACCTTACCGGTCATTATTGTCACCGGCACCGGCTCAGAAGAGATCGCGGTTGAAACACTTAAGCGCGGCGCCGCCGACTACGTCATCAAGTCTCCCAAACATATTCAGCGGCTGCCCAATACCATCAAAGCGGTTCTGGAAAAAGAAAAACTTAAGCAACACAACCAACGGGCCGAAGAAGCCCTCAGAGAAAGCCAAAAACAGCTACAGCGGATTGTCGACTCTATTCGCGATCACATCTACGTTACTGAACTGACCGCATCGGGGGAACGTATCAATCGCTATATTTCCACCAATGTCAAAGCCTTAACCGGCTATCCCCTGGAGCAATTTATAAACGACTGGAACTTTTGGGGCTCACATGTTATTCATCCAGCCGACCGCGATGTGGCCGCCGCCCAGGCCCGAAGATTGGCTCAGGGCCAAGCCAGCCAGGTGGAATACCGTATGATTAAGGCTGACGGCGAAGTCATTTGGGTCCGCGACAGCGCCAATGTTGAACAGCAAGGTCAATCCACTATTGTTTACGGCGTTGTCGGCAACATCACCGAACGCAAACAGTTAGAAGAACAACTTCAGCAATCACAAAAACTGGAAGCTTTGGGGCGCCTGGCCGGCGGTATCGCCCACGATTTTAACAATATCCTCACCGTCATCCTGGGCAATTGTGATCTGGCCCTTGATGAAGCGGATCAAATTAGCGCCATTCGCGATGAGTTAGAGGGGATCAAAACAGCCGGCGAACGGGCTGTGGCGCTCACTCGCCAACTTTTGGCTTTCAGTCGCCAGCAAATTTTACAGCCCAAAATTTTAGATTTGAATAAGGTCGTGACCGCCATGAATCAAATGCTGCAACGCTTGATTGGTTCAGACATTATTCTGGTGAGTGAACTGGACCTACAAGCCGCCACCGTCAAAGCCGATCAGGGTCAAATTGAACAGGTAATTATGAATCTGGTCATCAATGCCCGGGATGCGATGCCGACCGGCGGCACCTTAAAAATAAAAACGGAATCTGTTGCGTTAGATAAAGCCTCAACCCGTGACTGGGTCGATTTGGAGGCGGGCGAGTACGTCGTTTTAACCATCCAGGATAACGGTTCCGGCATGGATCAGGAGACCATCAGCCACATCTTCGATCCCTTTTTTACCACCAAAGAGGCCGG
>JAGRCC010000831.1 GCA_020433785.1 Anaerolineae bacterium | reverse complement strand
AAAACGCATGACAATTTTGACCTCCCTATTCTTGATGGCAATTGATGGTTATAATTCCAAGTTAAGATGGCCCAATTATACCACGCTCTTTTTAGTAGGAAAAAGCGTAAAGGGTTACACTTGAATGGACCTTCAAAGGGTGCCATCTGAACAGCCGATTGGCCGTCTCTCGCTCTCTCAAGCGCTGCGTCTGGGCCAAAGCGAGGTTGTTGCGCTAGTGGGCGGCGGGGGAAAGACCACTACCCTCTTTCGCCTCGCTGCTGAACTGGCGGCGACCCGGCGGGTGCTAATGACCACCAGCACGCGAATTTTTGCCGCCCAAATTCAGCAAGCGCCGGCCTATGTGACGTTTGATCCCAACCGGCAAACCCTCGACGACATTTTACCGGTCTTACACAACGCGCTGGATCGCCATTCTCAGGTGTTGTTAATCGGGCAAATCGACCGGCCCGGCGGCAAAGCATTTGGGATTGCGCCGGAGGTAATCGATGCCTTGGTCACAACCGGGCAATTTGACACCATTTTGGTGGAGGCCGACGGTTCTCGGATGCGCCCCTTCAAAGCGCCCGCTGACCACGAGCCGGTTATCCCTGCCCTGACGACCATAGTTGTGCCTGTGGTCGGCATCGATATCTTGGGCCGGCCGCTTACCGATGAATCGGCGCATCGCGCCGGCCGGGTGAGCCAACTTAGCCACACCCCGCTGGGCGAACCGGTTACCTCTCAAACCATCACCGAAGTTTTTTGCCACCGGCAGGGCGGTTTGAAAAATGTCCCGGACGGGGCGCGGTTTGTGCCTTTAATTAACAAAGTCGAAACAACCGCTCAGCAGCGGGCGGCTCATGATCTGGCGGCTCGCCTCTTGGCTTGTGAGCGGGTCGATTCGGTGGTCATTGGCGCTGTGCAGGCTAAAACTGCGCCGATTTTGGACATTTGGGGCCGGTCGGCGGCGGTGATTTTGGCGGCGGGCGGCTCCACACGGTTTGGCTCCCCCAAGCAGTTGGCTCCGTGGCGCGACAAAACGTTCATCGAGCATGTGGTCGATACCACACTGGCCTCAGCCGCCAATCCGGTGATTGTGGTGCTGGGCGCCGAGGTTGAGCAATGTCGCCGCTTATTGCAGCACAAATCGGTGACAATAGTCATCAACGACCGCTGGGCCGACGGGCAAAGTACCTCGATGCAGGCTGGTTTGGCGGCGCTGCCCGCCAACGTGAGCAGCGCCTTGTTTCTATTGGTCGATCTGCCCGGCGTTACGGCGGACGTGCTCAACGCCATCATCGACCGTCACCGGCAAACCTTGGCCCCCCTCGTTTGGCCGGAATTTGCCGGCCGGCGCGGTAACCCGGTGCTTTTTGATCGCGCCTTGTTTGCCGAATTGAGCCACATCAGCGGTGATACTGGCGGCCGGCCAGTGCTGCTCGCTCACAAGGATCAGGCTGAGCGGGTGATAGTGGCTCAACCAGGTATTATTCAGGATGTTGATCGGCCGGAAGATTTAGAAGAGTTATGAGCATTTTCCTAAAAGGTCAGGACTGAGGCCCGCTTGAAGAAACTGATCACCACTGAATGGGGCCGTTTTGTATTCCGCGTAACGACCTAACCCTTTAGGTCCCCATACCCTCTCATTGCATCTGAGGAAAAAGCAGAATTTTCGGAATGAAGGATAAGGATCCATTAATTCTGCCGATCCTGCTCTAATTCTGCTTCGGTTCCCGGATACATCCTCAGCCTCAACCCGCTGATTCTGGCCGAGTTTGTCGACGGCGATAAGTGAACCCCGACCTATCTAGTTAGACGACTCTCGTTGTCTAGTTTGGCAACTCTCGCTGTCTAGTTAGACAGCTCTCGCTATCTAGTTTGGCAGCTTGAGCTGTCTAGTTTGGCAGCTTGAGCTGCCTTATTAGACAGCCAAACCTACCTTACTAGACAGCGCGAACTACCTAGTTTGGCAGCTTTTAAACGCTGGATTGACAGCGTTGAAGCTCATCATATGACAGTGAACTTTTATCGTTGGTAATCTGCTTTAGAGAGGAGGCAATACAATGATGACCGGCAAGGTCAATATCACCTCTTGCCTTGCCAACTGTTTGTTGTTTATTACCTGTTAGAACATTTGTCTAATGTGTAAACTGCGATCGTAGGCACGGTCGGTTTTTGACTGCCAGCAAGAGGTAATCGTGGTGCCCAGCAAGATCAAATCGTGGGCGCAAGCAAAACGCCGTTGGGGAAGCAGCAGCAGATCAGCGGCCAGCTGCAAACTCAAACGCGTTTTGCCTGTGCCGCCCGGCACGGTTAGGGTCAACAAGCGCACCTTAGGGTTTAAGAGGTGTGTGTGCACACCATGTCTAAATCAGCCATCTGCCCCACAAAGTGGGTCTAAGCCGGCAGATTGTTAGAAATTTCTTAACGGAAGAAAGTCTGATTCTCAACGCTGTTCGCTTTGACGGTGATTGGCGTGGCCGTCATAAGCGGCCGCTTTTTTACCTGGGCGGCAAGCGATAGCAGTTGCCCACATTCATGAACAAGAAAGCGAAAAGCGAATTTAGCTTTATTCACCTCGGGCCGCTTTCTTAGCCTCCCAATCAATTTTTCATTCGGCCACGGGGTTGGCGCCAACCGGACTGATGAGGACATCTGTCTCCAAACGATGCGTTCTCCTTGCGTTCTCCTTGCGTTTGTCCGCTATACTTTACTTAACTTCTAGTACTGCTTCACCTTCTAATAAGTTTCAGACGCTGTAAAATGTTGAGGGATTGCGAAGAGTTACTGATATGAATAGTAAGGAACAACGCTATGTCTCATATTTGCTGCGTCTATGGCCGATCAGCAGTGAGGGCCGCTTGCTCTGGCGGGCGTCTCTCGAAAGCCCAAAGACCGGCCAGCGATTGGGCTTTGCCAACCTGGTTGAATTGTTCACCTTCTTAGAGAATGAGACAAGAACGACTATTGAAGAGCAACAACCGCCTTCAGAGGCTGGTGACTGAAATCAGTAGAGAGCATCAAGTTTTGATCTCAAGCGGTTACTGGTTATGGGACTCTAAACTGATAGGTCGTTAAGCAACTGTTCGGCTTCTTGCAGATCAGCTGTGTCGAACCCTTCGGTGAACCAGTCATAGATCACGGCCAACCTCTGCCGCGCCTCGGTATGTTTTCCTTGCCGTTGCCATAGCTTGGCCAGATTAACCGTGGCCCGTAGTTCCCACAGCCTGGCTTCTTGTTGTTGAGCCACTGCGATGGCCTGCTCAAAGCAGGCTTCCACCTCTTCTGTAGGAGACTCTTCTATTTGTAGCAATAGTTCTCCTTTAAGCCGGTACAACTCAGCTTCATAGCATCGCTCGTCGGTCTGCTCTATATGTCCAAACGCTTTGGTTAACACCTGTAGACCGGCTTTCGGATCACCCTGTTTGTGGTGAGCTTCGGTCAACAAGTATAAGTGAAATGTTTTAGCTATGTTTGTTGATGCCGACTCGAGGATCAATAAGCCCTCCTCTATCTCGACAATTCCCTGCTCAATCTGATTGTGTTCAACCCAGACTCGACCCTGGCATGTTTTACAACAGGCCAGCCAATTGGGAAATGATTGACCCGTTAAGAGAGCCCTAACTTCCTTAAGATAGGCTTGAACCGCCGCCCAATCTTTTAGGGTTAAATGGACTGCCAATCCGGCTACAGCCAGTGTATGAGCCAGATTATAGGGCTGGTCCAATTGACGAGCCAGAGCGATAGCCATTTGGCTGCGATGACGAGCCTGATCACCATAACCGAGCCAGCTTAACAACCAAGCAGAGTAGATAAGTGCCAGCGATCTGGGATAAAACATGGAAATTATGGGTGAGGCCTCACTTGGCTGGGAGTCATGCTGATTCAGCACCTGCTCAAGATACATCAGACCTGTTGTAAACTGACCTAAAAAGAGAATGGTACTGCCCAACAAGCAGCCAGCCAACGTATGAAAGTGTAACCGTTGACTGTTTTTGGTATAGTCAAACATCCGCTGGGCCCACTCACGGGCAGTGTGGTAGTTACCTTGGGCGAAGTAATTGTTAAAGATAAAGAACAGCGTTGGGAAAAGTTCAGGCGAACCAACTGAACTCCCAAGCATCTGTTGAGAGAGCGCCTGCGTTCGGGCAAAGACCTTTATCACCTCCGGCGCAGCAAAACCTTTGGTGGCGATGAGTGGTGAACTTAACCCTAATTGTAAACCCAACTCCAATTGGGCTCGCTCCGGGGTGTCGGGCAACTGCTCTAGCAAAGTCAGCCCGCGGCGATACTGCTCAATGGCCAGTTCGTGAGCCGAGAGCAGCATGGCCCGGTCGCCAGCCTGACGAAAATAAGGGATGGCCTTGTCGGTCAACCCCGCTGCCTCGAAGTGACGGGCCAACTCGCCGGCAATCTCTTGACTCTGCGGTCCGTGCAGTCGCTCCAACTCCAGCCCGACCAACTCGTGCAAATAGACCCGCTCAGTCTCGGTCAGGCTGTGGTAGAGATACGTTTGAAACAAGTTGTGCCGAAACTGATAGGGCGACAGCCGGTTTCGGCCCAGCCGCCGACTGCCCTGGCTGCTAATCAGATAGTGCAACTGCTCCAACACCTCACTGAACTGCCGCACCAGTTGGTGGGCGGCCACGTCCTGCACCTGGGCCACCACCTCAGCCGTGAAGGTTTCGCCTTCCACACTGGCCACTTTCAATGCCTGTCGCAATTCCGGCGACAGCCGTCCCATTCGCTCGGCGATGGCTGCCTCGACCCGTGCTGGCAGGCGGGTCCAATCCAGGGTCGGGCTCTCCACCCAATGGCCCGTCTCATCCTGGATCAGATGACCCCGTTCCCGCATATCGCGCAGCAGTTCTATGGTGAACAGCGGATGGCCCCGGCTGATGCGATAGAGCTGCGCCCGGAAGCTCTCAGTCAGCCGGTTCGGTTCGCTGGCCAGGTAGGCCGGTACAAAGGTTCGGTCACCGCCTTGGTCCAGGGCGATAGTGATGTCGCCCAAGGCCAACTGCAACTCGTGGAGCACCGGCTGCAAGGGATGGCGTGCCCCGTCGCGCCCCAGGCTCACTTCTTCCGGCCGGAAGGCGCCCACGATCAAAACCCGGTCACCACGCAACTGCCGCCCCAAATGGAACAGCAGACTAACCGAGCCGGCGTCGGCCCACTGCAAATCATCCAGGATCAGCACTAGAGGCCGAGTGCGGGCCACGGCTCGCAGCAGCCGCGCCACTTGGTCAAATAGGGCGCTTTGCTGGGGGCTGGGGGTACCGGTCTGAGCCTGTTTGCGCTGCGTCAACTGCTGTAATGCCTCAAACCAGTGGTCTCGCTCGGCGGCGTAGGCGCTGGCTCGGGCCATCAGGTTCCGTCCGGATAGAAACGTATCCACCAAATCCGGCCCGGCGCTGATCAAAGTCTGGACAATAAATGGGAACAGTTGCCACAGGCGCTGGGCCTCTGCCTCGGTTATAGCCTCCAAGGCCCACCTGACTTCAAAATCACCGGTTAGCAGCCGCAGGATCTGGCAGAAGGGCAGGTAGGGGTCGCCCAGACCGGTGTAGGCATTGCAGTACCCCCCAGCCGCTATCAACTCCGGCCGGCGCTGTTGGGCTTGGCGGGCAAAGGCCTGGATGAGGGTGGTTTTGCCGCTGCCGGCGTTGCCGGTGACGAAGATCACGCCACCCTGACCAGCCAAGGTCCGGCTGAGAAATCGATCCAACTGAGCCAACTGCCCATCGCGAGCCACAACGGGGAGTGCAGGCTGCGAGTGGATGGAAGCGGGCAAGGGTACCGACGCAGCCGCGTTCGTCACTACGCTATCGGTCACCGAGGCAACGACTTCGGAACCAAGCTGTCCGTCCCGAATTTGCTCGTACAGCAGTTTGGTCTCCAGGGTTACTTCGACCCCCAGTTCTGCCAACAGAATGCGCCGGCAGGTCTCATACTGAGCCAACGCTTCGCTTCGCCGACCGCTCAGGGCCAGCAGTCGCATCAGTTGGCGGTAACTCTCCTCGTGCCATCGCTCTAACTCAACCAACCGCCAAACGTGAGCCAAGGCTGGCTCATACTGCCCCTGCTGCTCATAATGGTCCGCCAGCCGCAACAGAGCACTGATTACTTGCCGTCCCAACTCCTCGCGCTTGAGCAGCACCCACTCCTCGAACAGGTCGCTGTCGGCCAGCGAAAACCCCTCCAGAAAGGCACCTTTGTACAAGACCACCGCTTCCTCCAACGGCTCGATGACGGACCGGGACCGTGGCAAGCGCTCAAAGGCAGCCACATCCAACCAGTGGTTGCTGGTACGATTAAATTGGATAGTTTGACGGGTGATATGCAGAAAGGGGGGCGACGCCTGGTGGTCGCCGATGGTCTGGCGCAACTGGGCTAAGGCATTCCGCAGATTGGTGCGGGCCGAGCGCTCGGGGAAATCGGGCCACAGGAGCCCGGCCAAAGCCTCGCGATGATGTGGTCGGTCGGCTTCGACGGCCAGGTAAGCCAGCAGCCCCCGCACTTTGTCGGACTCAAACCGAGTCACCGGTGTGTCATCCAACCTGACCCGAAACGGTCCGAGCAACGTGATCGACAGTCGACTCATCTGTCTCCCCCTTCATTGGGTTATCCTCCCATAAATAGCCTCATCAGTATCCGGTATTATAGTATAGCAGACGGGTTGCTCCAAACGATGCGTTCTCCTTGCGTTCTCCCTGCGTCTGTGCGCTATACTACGCCTTAAATATTGGTCGATACTAACTCACACTCGTGCTTCATTTCACAATTCATATTTCGAATTACAAAATATACTAAGGCTATTTTGCGAACGGCTCCACAGAGTGATCACTCTCGGGCACCGGCCGGGAGTCGAGCAAAACCAGATCCCCCCACTCTCCCAGGTTCGTCGAGCTAAATTGGTAAATCCCTTGGCTTAGGTTGTGAGGAATAGTCAATTGAGATAAAGGTTTTTTTGTTCTAAAAAATTACCGGCCCAACGCAGGGCCTCAAGACGGCTAATCTTTGCAGATCCACGGCTCATGAGTTATAACTTTATAGGATAACTAACCATGGTCGAATCGCTAACAAATTCCCAACTTGCCGAGCGCTGCCAGGCCGAGCGCGAGCGCTACCGGCAAATACACCAGGCTAATGAGGCTTACTGCCTTGAGCTTTTTCGCCGAGCCTTAAATGAGCAAGATGAGGCTGCCTGGGAGATTATCTATCATCAGTACCACCCCCTGGTAACCCATTGGGTTTTGCATTACAATCGCTTTGCTGACACAGGAGAAGAGACCGCTTTCTTTGTCAATGCAGTTTTCACTCGAATGTGGCAGTATCGACGTCAGTCGCATAACAGCCGGCAATTTGATAAGTTGGGTCAATGTTTGCAGTATTTGAAGCTGTGTGTGGTTAGTGTAATCGAAGATTACTTGAGAAGAAAACGAAAAGATGCCCTAATGGCAGCCGTCGCCTTAAACGATTACGATCAGTCGACTTCCGAGACAAATGCCACGAGCACCGCAGAGCGCACGGTTTGGCTTGAGGAGCTGAAGCAAGCCTTGGCCGAGACGATCCAAGATAAACGGGAAACGCTGGTGGCTGAGGAAAGCTGGGTGTATGATTTGCCGCCGCGACAAATTCAGACCCGACATCCAGAATTGTTCCCTACAGTTGCTGATGTTAGCCAAATCAAACGAAACATTCTCAGGCGATTACAGCGCCACCCTAAACTAAAAGCTATGCGCGAGATCTTACGATAACATGAGTAAAATTGCATCTTGTCCTTATCGAAAGGTAAGGCTAAAGAAATGCCCCATCAGGGTGATCATCCAATGAACATTAATGACCTTCCTGATGAGGAAAAACTGAATAGTCATCTCCTTACCGCTTTGTACCGCCAAGACTGTCCCGATACAATGGTGTTGGGCGAGTATCACTTGGGAGAATTAGACAAAATGCAGCAAGCCGATGTTGCCGCTCATTTAACCCGTTGCCCGCACTGTCAAGCAGAGTTGAGTCTGCTGGTTGAGTTCTTGGGGAATGAGCCTTTGGCTGCGCCAAACCCAGGCAGCAGCCTGGCGTCACCGCCGGCGCCGGCGCCCAATTGGTACGAGGTTGCCCTGGATCAGGGGCGAGCTTGGCTTGAGCAAGAAACAGACCGGTGGCGCCGGCTATGGCTTTTATTGCCGACGCTGGAGAAATCTTTTCCGGGAGCGCCCGCTCTGGCCGGCCTAATGAGCGAGGGTGGTTTGTCGGCTTCATCAGTTCTAGGTCGAGCGGACTTCACGCCTGCCGGCGCTAATTTTGCACTGCATCTGATTGTGGTGCAGGATCCGAATGACCCAAACCGATGTAGCCTTCAGGCGGATGTAATCTTAACGGATCGCTTTGGTGACTTCTCCGGGGTGCAGGTAACCTTGTGGGCAGGCGACGCTGCCCAAGTCCAAGTCACCAATACCCAGGGTGAGGTACTCTTTACCGGTTTGCTTGCTGACCAGCTAAGTTCAATGCGGCTACTGGTGACCTTGCCGCATTGAACTTAACTCTTATTTGACAAGGAGCGGTAGGAAATGTTGATTTGATGGAGCCGAGGTAGCCGCTGAAGATCCTACGCTCACCTCATCGATAATCCAGCCCTTGGCGCTCGCGAAATCGTCCACTTGCAGTGTAAATCGTAGTCGCGCACTGGTCGTATCGAGGGGGATGCTGGCCTCAGCCAAATCCAACTCGAGCGTTTGCCACTGCACCTGTTGCCATTCGTCAGCTTGGGTTGCTAGGGCAATAGCTTGAGTCGCCCGGCCTTGGTAGGTAGCCAGCGATTGCCAGCTAGCACCATCGTCGGATGAAATCTCCACAATTATTTGATCCCCAGTCACCAACTCATAGTCGTGTTGCAAATGCAGGAGCGACGACCCACATTCCGCCAGATTAAAACTAGCCGAAGTGATCGTCGTGGTCAGAGTCGATCCTGCCTCGGCGCTGGGGTAAGGGTGACCGGGGCTATCGGTCACAGCCTCCCGACTATCGGCCAGAGGCACAATATCCCAGTCGCCGGTAACTGTCCAGCGGCCTAACCCGCTCTTGAAGTCGTCAAAGAAACATACGCCGGGCGACGACGCTGTGTATAGGGCAAACGCAGCCGGCAGCGTGGTTGTCAACCCACCGGAATTCGTTAGTTCCAGGTCATACAGGTCAGCCGATAAACTGATAGGGGTCTGCGCCACAAGGGTTTGGGTGCTGGCTGAGGTGACGGTTAAAGCCTGACTGTCAAGATCGCCTTGCAGGGACACTGCCAGCGGCGGCAGGAAGTTAACCCCCGTAATCGTCAGGGTGTGGGGTAAGCCACTAATACCTGATGTCGGCGAGACGCTGCTAATCGTTGGCGACAGCCGACCCACGGTCAGCACATATAGTCCGGGACCCGGCAGCGGCGCCGAGGCGAAGTTCTGATCTTTGTTAAGACTTGTGTCCAGACGTGTCCAGGCGCTGCCGTCCCAATAATGCACGGCCAGGTTTTCTTCACCTTGTGGTCCGCCGGCAAGCAATACGTCCAGACCAAGATACTGAAAGGTCAGGCTAGCTGCTGAGTAGTCGGCCACGGGGGCACTGGGTCGGACGTAATACGCCTGGCCAATAGCCTGCAAGCCCGATGGAAGATCGGGCAGAGTCGTTGCTAACTGCAAAGTCATAAAAACGTCGTCGGGCAGATTTTGGGGAGGATAAAGGACAACGTCGCCATCTCCGCTGCTAAATGGCCCGCCATGCCCCCGCTTCCGTCCAGGTCCGCCGTGGCCGCGCTTGCGACCGGGCCCAGCCCCTAAAGTATAGCCGGTTACGACTCGTTCAGATGAATCATTGCCAACGATGTCCACCAGGACTTCAACGGCCGGTTGATTCAAAATAAGGGGTTCCTCCTCACCGGCCGTTATGATTTCGTTCTGTGGCTCTGCGCCGTTAGGATAGAGCGTGACATTTAGGGTATCATGGCTCCCATCAGCGACCATGATTTTCAAGGTCGTTGTGTTGACCGGAGTCAACACAATGTCAGGCTGCCAGGCCGATTGCGGGGTGAGATTAGCCGGCTCGCTATTATGAAGGTCACTACAAGCAAAATGCTCCGTTGCAAAAATACATAATTTATCCCCCTCGTGAGCGCCGCGGGCCGGGATTGAATCTAAGGCGGGTCGGCCCAGATCAACCATGCCTTCACCGGGGTGGATCAAGTAGGCCCGCCCGTCATGCAAATCGGCGTCTTCAACGACCACAGTGTCATCATCCAATAGTGGGGCGGGGTGAGCGGGAGCCAGCTTGATCTCGATTTGGGTGAAGACAAAGGGCATGGTCGCTGGTCCAATATTTTCCGGCGGGGGTTGGTGCAAAGCCGGGTAGATCTGCTCGATTAGTTCCCAGTCGGACATTTCGGCCAACGTCTCGCCACACTCTAAATCCCAATTGGCGTCATGGTAGCGAAACTCGCTGGAGACATCATCGTAGGGATCGGTCATGGCCGTACCGGTGCAACTGCTAACCGGGATGAGTAGGCCGGTGTTTTCCTCCAGGCCCAAGTAAGTATCTTCCAGGAAGAGGGCGTAATGGCCCAGTTCGTGAGCCAGCACCTTGGGCCAATCGTCGCCAATCGGCTCCGGTTCGCCATAACGGTTCCAAGTCGGACCAAGACGAATCTCACCAGAGCTAAAAGTGAGCGGTTCAGTGAAATTTAATACCGTGGTTTCCGTGACAATGCCGCCTCGATTGGCAACGGGGCGCATTTGATTTGAGGCGAAGATGCGGATATCAGCCTCATTCCAGTGGTCACGGGCTTGGTACACGGTCACCTGCCCCAGAGCGACCTGGCCGTTGGTCCAATCGTAGAGTGCCTTAGAAGTTTTAGCCAGGTTCTGTTTCAGCAGCGTCAGGTAAGAAGGGTCTTTGCTCGCGTCCCATTCCAGAGAAACATCAAGATCAAAGAGGAGGAGGGGGTTTTCGGTGGTAACGGTCAGGGTTTGTACGCCACCCGAGGTTACGGTATGGCTACCCAAGCCCGTTTGGGTGGGAGCGGCGCTGGTGTGGTAAAGGGTAAATTTGTCCGTTACCGTGATTGGACGCAGCGCTATGAGTTCATCATCCTCATTGAGCATGTCTCGGCCGGCTAAATAACCTGTGGACGAGGTGCGAAATGGCGTTTCAGCCCCGCCAATGGGTTGGCCGCCGGGCAGGCGGTAAACCAGGGCGTCTGATACGCCTTCATTGTTTTCGTCTACCACCCGAACTTGCGTACCTCGGACACGGAACGGGAACGTATCTGAGGCATACCTTCCATATAGGTAGGGGCCAGGCACAGAATTGGGCCTGTTGATTGTAGTCGGGACGGCTTCGATGCGAAAAACTACATTATCTGATTGACCAAAGAAGCCGGAGGCAGAGGTATCCCAATGATAGACGTAGTCTTCCCCAGTCGGGCTTGTTGTTAGGTTTTGAGTAAGGGTGTTTGTTGCCGTAGCCGGTAGCCAATGGCCGCCCCCATCGGGTGAGTAAGAGGCGCGGATGAGCCTAACCGGATCGCTTGCAGGATGTGACAACGTGTAGGTGATTGCAATTGTTGGACCAGACCAGATCTCTTGTGCCGAATAGAAATTCGCATTTGCCCCGGGTCGATTGACCCGAACGAGTGGGACAGATTTAGGGCTTGAACGTGCATCACGAAGATTATAATATACTACGGTGGGAAAAGGTTGATATATATTATCACGACAATACCACAGGTAGCCGGTCAAACAACCATCTGCCGCTGCTAGGTCAAGATCGCCGTCACCATCCACATCGCCCCAGGCTACGCTGGTGGTCCAGCTAGTGCGGGGATCGCTGATGTCTGACGACCAGACCGCGCTGGGCGTCAGAGAACCGCTGTCAATACCGTCATTGCGGTACAGCCGGTTAGGTACATGCAAAGTATTTCCGACGGCCAGGTCAAGATCATCATCGCCGTCATAATCGCCCCAGGCCACACTGAAGGTGATGTCGGCTTCAACCGATGACCATTGCGCTGTAGTAGCCAGCGTTTCGCCATCGTTGTGGTATAACCGGTTAGGCCCCCAATTGCCGACGGCCAGATCCAGATGGCCGTCACCGTCATAATCACCCCAGGCCACACTAAAGGTAGCGTCAACTTCGTCAGACGACCAAACCGCGCTAGGCGTGAGTACCCCGGCATCGTTGCGGTACAGCCGGTTAGGTTGCCCATTGTTTCCGACCGCCAAGTCAAGGTCACCATCGCCATCTACGTCACCCCAAACCACACTGGTGGTCCAACCGGTTTCGGTCGTGGTGTAAACCGCGCTAGAGGTAAGTGACCCGCCATCATTGCGGTACAGGCGGTTAGGTTGCCCACGGTTTCCGACCATCAGGTCGAGGTCGCCGTCGCCATCGTAATCACCCCAAGCCACACTAGTGGTCCAATCGGCTTCGTCGGTAAAGTAAACAGCACTAGGGGTCAATGACCCGCCATCATTGCGGTACAGCCGGTTAGGTTGCCCATAGTTTCCGACGGCCAAGTCAAGGTCGCCGTCGCCATCGTAATCACCCCAAGCCACGCTGAAGGTGTAATCGGTTTCGGTGGTAGCGTAAACAGCACTGGGGGTAAGTGTCCCATTGTCATTGCGGTACAACCGATTGGGATAACAGGTCCCGGAGTCATCACAACCATTGCCGACGGCCAGATCCAGGTCGCCGTCCCTATCGTAGTCTCCCCAAGCCGTGCTGGCGGCAATATCGGTTACTTCAGTGGTTGCAAAGGCAGCGTCTGATGCGAGTACCACCGTCTCGTTGCGATACAGCCGGTTGAGTTGGCCCTGCGCTGCCAGGTCAAGGTCACCGTCGCCGTCATAGTCACCCCAGGCGATACTTATCGTATCATCAGTTTCGGCGGATGACCATACCAGTTTCATTTGAGGCGGACCTCCCACTTCGCTGCGATTCTGATACAGTCGGTCAGGGGCACCAGGAAAAGCCCCTGCATTAGCAACGGCTAGGTCCAGGTCGCCATCGCTGTCATAGTCGCCCCAGGCCAAGTCGACTGTGTGGTCAAGTTCATTTGAGAACCAGGCCAGCGTCATTTGGGGTATATCTTCGACTACGCCATCGTTGCGAAATATTTGGGTCCGTTGAAATTCCCGGTGTCCGACGGCCAAGTCAAGATCGCCATCACCATCCACATCACCCCAGGCCACACTAGAAGTATTGTCGGTTTCGCCCCATTCCCAAACCAAGGTCATTTTGGGCACGCCCCCCACCACACCGTCGTTGCGAAACAGTTGACTCTTTCCATCGGGCGTGTTGTCATTGCGCCTGTTTCCCAGGACCAAATCAAGGTCACCGTCATTGTCATAATCTCCCCAGGCCAAGTCTTCAGTATTGTTACTTCCGGGAAAGGTGTAGACAGGGCTGGCCGTGAGTATCCCATTATCATTACGGTACAGCTTATTGGAACCATTGGTCCCGACAGCCAAGTCAGGATCGCCATCACCATCCTGATCTCCCCAAGCCATAGACCAGATAATGTCGGATACGACGATGGAATAGGCTGCGCTGGTAATCACACGACCTTCTTGATTGAAATAGACTTTAAGGCGAGACAACTTAAGCGCATAGTCAGGCGTTGCTACGATCAAATCCGGATAAGTGTCTTGATTGAGGTCGGTCCAACCTCCAAAGAGACCCGGTTCGTATTCATCTGGTAACCAAGTAGGGGTAGATGTCAATATTCCTTTTTTGTTGCTATACAGTCTGGCCGGCAAACCACCGGTGGCCAAATCCAGATCCCCATCGGCGTCTACATCGCCCCAGGCTATGCGGCTTCCACCGGGTTGAACCGATGACCAGGCCAAGCTAAAAAGATTGCCTCCCAAAGCATCGACTGCCGCCTGAGTTTGCCCTTCGGTGAGGGAGGTTTCTGTTTGAGTGGCTGCTGATCCGGCCTGAACAATAGCTGCCAAGGGAGGACGCGGCCTCGACTCCACCTGGGCCTTGACCGGCTGGGGCTCCGTCGACACCGACAAAATGACTCCCAAAAAAATTACTGCGCAGATACCCGAAGCAAGGCTGAGGGTTAGCTTGTATGCGCCAGATAGAAGCATAGGACGACTTTGATGGGAATAATTTTCGCCAGAGGCGGATTTTGGCTTGCCTTTCAAATGACTCACGGCCTGTTCCTCCTAATGTGTTGGGCTTTAATGAAAATGCCCGGTCAAATGATTTGTGTTATACTTGTGCCCGTTCCCGAGCGTAGTAAAATTAATGCTGCCATCTGGCAGGCTTTACCTTATGGATGAGCATACCCTAAACAATCTGGCCCGAACCCTGGTCGCGGATGAAGCCACCGGGTTTCAACAGTTCAGACATCTCTTTTTTGAGGCCCTAGAGCGTCGCCAGTTTGAAGCTTGCCGGACTCTGGTGGAGGTATTGTGCGCGGCCCCCTCCGTCACGTTGCAACGAGACTGCCGGTATCACCAGGCTGTCCTTCTGTCAGAACAACGATTATTCGATCAGGCCGAGGTCATTCTGCGTCGCTTATTGGCCGATGACCTTTCCCCCCAGCAGCGAGCCAGGACCTTGCTTGAACTGGCTATCCAACTCGACGAACAAGGGCAGTGGTCTGAGGCCGAACATTTTTACCGGCAAGCTCTGGCGGCCTATCAGGCCAATCAAGACCTGTCAGGCCAGGCGCGAACCTATAACAACTTGGGCGTCTCGATCTGCTTTCAGGTAGAGTGCGGTGAGAATTCTCACGAGCGTCTACCGGAAGCGATTGACTGCCATCGTACCGCTCTGGAACTGGCTCAGGCTGCGAATGACCAATGGGAAGTGGCCCGAAACTGGCACGGGTTGGGCAGAGCGCACAGTCTCAGGGGCGACTATCCGGCGGCCTTGGCTGCTTTCCAACAAGATTTGACCTGGTGCCAGGCTCTAGACGATCCTTGTGATCGAGCGGTCACCTTGTCCGATATGGCCGCCCTGCTTTACCAACCCCAGAACCAGTGGGCCGAGGCCCTGACGGCTCTTGACGAGGCTCTAGCAATCTTTCGCGACTGCCACGATGATTTGCACCTGGCCGAGGCTTTGACCCGCCGGGGGAGTCTCCTGGTTCAGCTAAGTCGCTTTTTCGACGCCCTGGTCAGCTTTAATGAAGCGCTACAGTTAAGCGAGTCGATTCGCGCCCGGCTGGCTGCCCCCACGACCCAAGCGGGTTATCGAGCCACGGTCGAGTTTATTTACACGGCCCCTATCTCCTTGCACCTCCATCAAGGTCAAGCCGATCAAGCCTTTACCGCGGCTGAGCGCGCCCGCTCTCGCGTCTTGGTCGATTTACTAGCCGGTCAGACTGCTCAGCCTCACGCCGAAATATCGCCGGAGCTACTCGAACAGCGAGACAGCCTCCGCCAGGCCTTGGATCAGGCATACGCTCAGGAATACGATGAACAAAGCCCAACGGCGAAGCTGGCTGAAATGGAGCAATCTCTGGCCGATCTCGATCGTCAGATTGAGCTAATGGACCCAACTTATGCCGGCCTGGAAAGCGTTGACTCGCTGACCGTTGAGCAGGTGCGCAACCAACTTCCGGCGGATGCAGCCTTAATAACCTATGTGGGCGACACAAATGATCAACTTTGGGTCCTTGTCGTAACCACTGACGGCGTACAAGCGGAGTTGATCAAGAATGTATCGGTTCGTTGGTTACAGGGATATCTGGCTAAACGTCTCGACGGCAGCCAATATAACAATTTAGTGCCTGAAACCCAAACCGGTCACCTGTCGCCGGCTCATCTGTTTCCGGTCTTATTCCAAGCATTGCTAGGACCAATCTGGGATACGCTCCAGGCAGTTCAAACCGTCTACATCATCCCCTATGGCCCTTTACACTACTTGCCTTTGGGGGCCCTGATCCCGGACCTGACCGATCCGCCGCCACTCCTTGCCGCAGGTCGGCGGGTAGTCTACGCGCCCAGTGCTACCATTCTATTTAACTACTGCCACGCCTCGCCCGCGTCCCGGCAACAGGGTCTAATGGCTGTGGCCCCTCAAGACGAACGACTGCAATTCACTCAAGGGGCCGCCAAATCCATTGCCCAGCGATTTGGCGGCGCGTCGCTGGTCGGTTCCGCAGCTAACCGCCAGACTTTTTTAGCCGAGGCCGGTCGTTTTCGAGCCATTTGCTTTCTCGGTCACGCGGTTTTCGACCAGCGTCACCCGATGGCTTCCCGCTTAATCCTGGACGATGGCAGCCTGCATGCCAGCGAAATTTTGCGGGAACTGCGCCTACAGGCCGATCTGGTCATTCTGTCAGCTTGCGAGACAGGCCGTAGTCGGGTTCTGCGCGGCGATGAAATTCTGGGCCTGAGTCGAGCCTTGCTCTACGCCGGCACCCCTTCGTTGCTGGTAACCCTATGGCCCGTGCACGAGATTCCAACATGCCTCTTGGTCCAGAGACTGGTTGAACAACTCGCGTCACCGGCAGCTGGGACTAGTCCCTCGCCGGATACTGAGTCAAAACAGCGCTTTGACCCGGCGTTAGCTCTGGCCGCGTCACAACGTTGGCTGCGGGACCTAACTTACGCTGAAGCACATGTGATCTTGACCCAATGGGATGGTTTAGCGGCAGTCGAAGCCGCGTCACAGTTGACCGCTCTCTGGCAGATGACCCATCCCGGCGACAGCCCTCGAGCCGAAAGCCGTATTTTTGCCCATCCGTTTTTTTGGTCGCCTTATATCCTGATCGGTGACAAACGATAACCTTCGTTCAGGCCGGAAAGGTGACTAACAACCGCATCGATCCCAATTGGTCGATGAGTAAACCGGTAAAAGAAAGCTCCCCCTGGACGTTCGTTTCTTGGCTCTGGGCCGCGTCGCCCCAGATTAATGTGACCTGCACCCCGGAAAAATCGCCGAAGCGATTCTTGAGCGTCACATCCACGTCAAGTCGGCACACAGCCGGGTTGGTTGGGTCTGGGACGACCGTTAGGCGTAGTTCAAAGTGAGCCTCCGGAGGGCTGACCTGGGCTGCACCCTGACCCGAGGAAGGCGGCTCCTCAGTTCCGTTCATCAAGCCCGAGAGCGCCGAGGCATTCTGCAGTGGCCCGACCAGTCCAGGTAGTGAAAGCCAAAGTTGACGCCATCGATGAGTTTCTTTTTCCAGCCAGCCTCGTCCCTGATCCAGGGTTTGTTCATACCAAATTAGATCGGGCGCCGGCGCTGTGATCGGCATAAGTTCATCAATAGTGCTGTTATCCAGGAAGTCAACCATCCGGTTTAGCTCAGTTTGACAGTGAGGACAAGCCATCAAATGAGTCTGAATATCTCTTAGGGCCGACTCAGCCAATTGGCTCAGTTGGTATTCACCCAGCGCCATGGTGTCGGGACACTGATGCCGAAATAGCGTTACGCGTAGGGCGTGGTCTATCATTTCCTCACTTAAGACCTCATGTTTGTTTGAAGACTCATCAGAACGTTGAGACACAGGATTGTCCCTCCCACTATTTAAATAAAACGCAATTCTACTCGTTTTTAGCCCATTCCTTGACCAAATTTTCAAGTCGTTCTCGGTTGTTTTAACACATTGCCTCGCTAAATGGCGTTGCGGACCGGAGCCTTGAATCGCTGCTGGCATCGACGGCGTCTTTCCCTCTTTTTATCCTCGTTGTTGAAGCCCCGGTTCAGTGGGCGAGCATTTTAGTTTGGGGGCGAGATAGAGTATCACTGATTTCGCTGAGAAGAACTAAGGTCGCTGAATAATCATTCGGCGGCTAAGGTTGCCCAATTTAGCCCCGGTTTATGGGCTGCCCCGTTAAAATTAGCGATTTCAATGCGCTCAGCGGCCTCAGCGATTCGAGGATTCACGTTCGTCCCCAAACTGAAAGGCTCTCGTTCAGTCGTAATCCCTTGAAAAAATGTGGTCAGATGTCAGTAGTCGCTCGTCAGATATTGCCATCTTTGGCATCGTCCTATCAAGGACGGGCGCCCTCCTCAAAAATTGGCCTTAACTTATTTTGGACAAATGGCCCAAAAATCGTCAACAGTGCGTTGTATATTGGTGAGAGGCTAATGACAAACCTGAGAGGAGAGAATTTATGAGTTTGCTTGAACGTATTGCTTGTAGTAATGGTGATCCCTATAAAACAATCGATGCTTTGCGGTTGATTAATCAACGCTTGCTTCAAGAGTTGGAACATCTCAAGGCTCAGCAGCGGATCGAACGTGGGGTAACCAATAATTTGGTCTTAAGTAAGGTCAAGAAAAAAGGAGTGATTTCAAATGGCAAGTAAAGACTTTTGGTTAAATTATAAAGACTTCCTGAAACAGGAATTTGTAAGAAGGAGAAATTTCATGAATCGTAAACTGTTTTTTGCAATTTCATGTGTATTGTTGGTTTTGCTTTTAGGGGTAGCTGTAGCTACCGCGCATGAGCTGGCAGAAGAAGGTACAGCCCTACAAGATGGTGTAACTACCAAAGGGGGCGCTATTAGTTTGGCTAGTAGTGTGGCCAACAAGATTAGTTATCACGGTCAGTTGACTGACGCTAACGGAAACCCGCTCAATGGTACTGTCAACCTGATTTTTCAATTTTGGGATGATGCCGCGGCCGGCAATCAAGTAGGTAGCGATATCGTCAAGAACGAGGTGCCAGTTAATGACGGCCTGTTTACTGTTGAACTGGACGTTCCCGAAAACGCCTTTAACGGTGATGCTCGCTGGCTACGTGTTCAGGTCAATGGCGAGTGGCTTACGCCTCGGACAGAACTATTGGCTGTCCCCTATGCTCTGGGACTCAAACCCGGTGCGGTAATGCAAGGACAAGACGGACAGATCATACTCAGGATGAAGGAGTCAGGTGGAAATGACATATTCACCGTAAATGAAGATGGCAGAGTATTTATTGATAGCCATAGTACCCTAGGTCGCCGTGATGGGTCTGCCATTTTTGTTAGGCGAACCAATCCAAACGCTGGGGTGGGTATTTGGTCTCAAACTCAAGGGAATGCCCAACCTCTAGTTGTAGAAAATACCACCGGTTGGGGAGCCTTGATTACAGGCTTTGGAAATGACGGCGGCAGTGATGCCGAATTCGTCGTCAAGAACGATGGCCGAGTCGTAATCGATAGCCATACTGATGGTACAAGCCGCGACGGGGCTGCTGTTTTTGTTCGAAGAAGCAATCCAGGGACCGGGGTGGGTATTTGGTCTCAAACTCAGGGGAATGGTGAAGCTCTTGTTGTAGAAAACGTCACCGGTTCGGGAGCCTTGATTAAAGGGTTTGGAAACAATGGCGGGCAAGCCGACTTCGTGGTACATAATAATGGGCAGGTTGACGCATCCATATTAAGGATCACCGGTGGCTCCGATCTCTCTGAGCAATTCGAAATTCGTGGGGCTGAGGCTGACCCACGTCCATCACCGGGCATGGTGGTCAGCATCGACCCGGAAAACCCCGGCGAACTCCTAGTGAGTGCGGAAGCCTATGATAAGAAAGTCGCCGGCATTATTAGCGGCGCCGGCGGTATTAACCCCGGAATGTTGATGGGCCAAGCCGACACCGCCGCCGATGGTGAATTTCCGGTGGCCCTGACCGGTCGGGTCTATGTTCAGGCTGACGCCTCATCCGGCCCAATTCAGCCCGGCGATTTGCTGACCACGTCTGACACCCCCGGTCACGCGATGAAAGTCATCGATCACGAGCAAGCTCAGGGTGCTATCCTCGGCAAGGCCATGACTGCGCTGGATGAGGGTCAGGGCTTGGTGTTGGTGTTGGTCAGTTTGCAGTAGGGAAGGATCCGAAAAATGAGAAAGCATCAATTTATAGGATTGATATCATTGCTAACTTGCATGCTAGTAGGCTCAGTATTTTTTGGGGCATACGCAAATGCCCAAGGACCTTCAAGTGAGATGCCTGATGGATATATTCTAATTGAGGGAGATATCCTAGTGCGTGCTGAGTCTGATGGTATAGGGATTCAATCAACGTTTGGCGATATAAATTTCTGGCCCAACGGAATTGTTCCTTACCAGTTTGATACAAATGTTACAACAATTAATCAAACCCGTATGATTGCATCCATGTTAGAGTGGGAGAATGTCGCTAATATCGATTTTAGGCCTCGTAATGAAGAAGCCAATTATATACACATCCAGAACTCTACGGGAAACAATTCAGCCGTTGGTATGCAAGGGGGTAAGCAGGTTATTAACATATTTAATTGGAACTCTAGATTCACCATAGTACACGAACTTGGCCATACTTTGGGATTGTGGCACGAACAAAGTAGGCCCGACCGAAACAACTATATAAGAATCAACTTGGGTAATATTCAAAACGGACAGAGTGGTCAGTTTAGTATTCGACAAGCGGCCGATGTTTACTCAAAAGGAGCTTATGGCCTTAGCGATGAGGAGACTTACGACTTTGACTCCATAATGCATTATGATCAATGCGCCTTCTCGAAGGCTTGCCCCATTGGAAGCTCGTGTAACTGTGGTATTACGACAACAATTACAGTTTTACCACCTAATCAGTCTTGGCAGTCTCGTATAGGTCAGCTTAACCACCTAAGTAAACTCGATAATTTGACAATGTCGTTTCTCTATCCTGAAAATGGCTGGCGGTTTGTAGATAGAACACATACAGGTTCACAAAATGGGACATTTTTGGAACCATATAATAACTTTAACTCCGGGGTAAATAATTCACCTAACGGAAGCATTTTGTGGATACAACCAGGCACATATCCAGCTGCTGGCACATATGATAAACCTATGTCCTTGCAAGCACCTTTAGGCCATGTCACTTTGAGTCCCTAAAACTCATATCTGTTAATATTTTTTCCAAGTTTTTAATCGCTAGAGTATGAGGATAATATGCAACTATCAAACATCTGCTTCAAAACTTTAAATTTCCGGAGAATGTACTTTGTTTTAGCAGTTCTCTTTTTTACTGTGATTTCTTCACCGTTATTTGCCCAGAGCGATTTCTACACCCACCCCCACTTCACCATAGACAGCGGGGGTGGCCAGAGTAGCGGGGGTGGTTTTACCCTTATCGGTACTATTGGCCAGCCAGAGGTAAGCAGCACAGCGATGAGTGGTGGGGGCTACACCCTCACCGGCGGCTTCTGGGGCGGCAGTGGCGGCAACACTTCTCTGCTCAACTCAGAAGAGGGCAATGTTGACTCTATCTACTTGCCGCTCATTGTGCGTGACAAATAGGGTGAACGCCTACCAGTCGTGCAAAAACGACCGCTTGGCAAATGCCAAAATCACGAATACTGGAGCAAGTAACAAGACATATCCATCGGCGACACTACCGGGAAAGGTAGTGTCGCCAACAAAATGAGCTCTTGAGACTGGTCGACCGATGTCTATGGAACCCCGTTCAACGAGACTGCTAACCTGCTCTTTTAATTCTGGCATGACATCACAGGCAGCCAAGCAGGGAACGATATCTTTAAGACAGACGAACCAATAAACTGGGCCGACTCGTTGAATGAAGGACAGGAGTTGGTGTCGGTGTCGTTACAATGATCCATAGAAAACCCTCGGGCGAGGATAATCAATCTTCGCCCTAAGAAATTTTTCAGGGTTTACTGTCGAAGGGGTTAACAATGAATCTAATGAATCTGATGAAGATAGTTTACGCAGTTGTTTTTTTTGCCACCTGTTTTGTTAGCCTCTATAGGGTTGCACACGCTCAAGAACCACAGTCTTATGAGGCTTATTTCAATTACATTGGTACTCGTCCCGATGAAGGTGGGACTAATTATACTGGCGAAACACAAGGATTAACTCATGATGATAATCATTGGTTCATATCTCAAGCGTGGGGGGTTTGGAAAATACCGGTTGGCCTTGACCTGGCCGGATCAATAGAATGTGATACTACAGGCGTACTTTGTAAAGGTCTAAGTTCTGAGCTTAGTAGTTATGATCATATTGGTGATATCACCTATTACCGATACAAATCCACCGGCTTTTTACTTCTGCCGCTTGAAGGTGGCTCAAAACCTGCTTTGGCCATTTTAAGCCCATCCAATCTAAGCTACGTTGCTCATGTACAGTTGATCAGGCACACCAGTGCTTCTTGGGTGGCGGTTGATTCTAAGGGTCTAGTATATACCTCCAGCAATGATAGGCCAGGATGGATCTACATATATAACCTTAATTGGGAAGCGCTAATCCAGAATAGGACATTATCTTTACAATTTGTTGGCGAATTCCAACTATTGGACGAATCTGGTCATCTACTCCCTCTGGGTCCTCAAGGAGGTGTCTTTTCAGAAAGCGATGATCTGCTTTATATCTCAAATGGAAGCACCGATCGTGATTACATACCTAATACTGACGGGATCCATGTTTTTGATACTGCTACCTGGCGTCGGATCACAAAATCTACGATAGATGGATCGAAGCCGTTTTTTTATTCTTATGATCCAACCTGGTGGGATTGGGAAGAAGCAGAAGGGCTTACCATCTGGGATGTAGACGATAAGGGTTCTGATCGCATCTCGGGCCAGCTACATGTCTTACAGTTACGAAACGGTATGGATGATGTAGTCTCTATCTTCCATTATACGAACAAAATCTATGTAGATGACACCTATAATGGGGAAGAACAAGGAAAACCCAATCGACCGTTTAATACCGTTAGCGAGGCCAATTCACTGGCCTGGGATGGCGCAGTAATCAATATCAAAAGCGGCTTGTATCCGGAAACAGTCACGATCTCCAAACGGGTAGTGCTGCAGGCCCAGGGGGGGCATGTTCAGATCGGGAATTGATGTAGGAATGCTCAAGTTCTATGACCAATTTAATCCTCTTTTAAAAGTTAAAATCGCCCAAATGAGTGTACTACAAAAAAACATAAGCCACTATGGTAAGAGTAAAAGTAAAGATACTAACTCAATCAAAAACTGATGGTACTGCAACTACTCAGTACTTAGGCGCTATTCAAATAAGTCAACTTTGTGGTAAACTATTTACATAGGCGAGTTGTTTAATCTTGCGTCAATTATTAATCTCAGATTAAACAAACTCGAGTAGACTTGCAAAATATTTATTGTGAGTTATCTCACATGACTGTTCGTCGTTTACGACGAGTGCTTTAGACCACATTTTTCCTCGGCAACGTAGCTCCCGCAGTGCAGCACAGTGTAGCGCCACTATTCCCAATCAATACGGCCTGAAATCTTTCAAACATTCTACCTTCAAACCTGTACAGGGAGACGTGAGACAATGAACAAAGTTGCCATCAAGCCACACCCGGAAAATGTTGAACATTACTGGGGCATCAAATCTTATCTTTCCGCCGTTATCTTGTTGATTTTTTTAATCGAAATATTGTTTGAGCCGGTTCTCAAAACAAATTCTAATCGGATGCTTGTGGCCTGTGTCGTTTTTGGCCTGGCTATTTTTGCTCTTCATAAAAATGTAGTCACCGCCAAGATAAAACAGCGAAATTGGGGCGAACTGGTCAGACGAACTAATTTGACCTGCCAAGTTGGCAGCGCACTGCTCAGTAATCCTGTTTATTTAGAAGGATCATACCAAGGGCGTTTTGTTGTTCTCAAGAATAACAGCGATAAGGGGATTTTTAGCTTACCCTCCACGCGTATTGAGATGATGATCGAAAATATGAGCAACGCGTCACTACGACTACGCGGGCCTTATCCGAAAAAAGAAACCGACGCGACCGATGAGATCCTAACGGATATTTTTAGTGCGGCTAAGCTTAAGCAAGTTGGCCACGATCAACGCTTTTTTGTCGGGGCCAGTCACGTCCACTTGACAACAAGACTGCTTTCAATTGAGGCCATTCAAGCCAAGCTCAAGACGCTGGACCAGCCGGTCAAGATTATTTTGGAAAAGGGCCGTATCTATTTTGATCACCCCGGCCTGATTTATGATGCTGAATATCTCTGTTTTTTGCTCGATCTAGTAAGCGATATTGCTAACGCTGTTGAACGTACCGCCAACACCCGACTGATGCTATCGATGGCAGCCTGAGCACTGCTTCCCCTATAAATTAATCCCAACAGTGGGAATTGAAAAGAGGGCCACCCCCTGAGGTGGCCCTCTTTATATTAGTCGCCTAAACTGATGCCCAACCCACGAGCTGTCTGAACCAGGTCGCCGTTGTAGGGTACAAATTTCTGCCGGGCCACAATTTTCCAGATGTCGATAGCCCGGATCTCCGTTCCCCGCAGTGAGACCATTGTTCCGGTGCGTCCCTGAGCAATGAGGTGAACCGCCTCGGCCCCGAACCGAGTGCAAAGTACCCGGTCAGATGCGGTCGGTGATCCGCCTCGCTGTAAGTGGCCTAATACAACCTCGCGCACATCGTGGTCGCCGCAGCGACCATTGAGCTGGTTGACCAACCACTTGGCAACACCGCCCAATCGCGCCATGCCGCCTTCCTCCCGTTCTTTAAGATACATGGCGTCGCCGTCTTCGGGTTTGGCGCCCTCGGCCACCACTAGGATGGTGAAATTGGCCCCAAAACTATCCCGCCAGGCAATCTGCTTTATTATCGGTTCGAGTTTAAAAGGAATCTCTGGAATTAAAATAACGTGGGCTCCCGCCCCAATGCCGGCATACAGGGCAATCCAGCCGGTGTCGCGACCCATTACCTCAACCACCATAACCCGGTTGTGGCTGCTGGCCGTGGTGCGGATCTGATCGATGGCGTTGGTGGCTGTGGTCAGAGCGGTATCAAAGCCAAAGGTAAAATCGGTGCCTAGCAAGTCATTGTCGATGGTCTTAGGGACACTGACAATCGGTAGGCCGCGGCGCTCAAGCTGGTGGGCAATTTGCAAGGTGCCATCGCCCCCAATGGCAACCAGGGCATCAATGCCATTATCCTTGCAAAATTGCAGCGCTTGCAGCGCGACAGCCGGATCTTGTAATTCCTCCGGATGCTCTTTTGAAAAGACAAAATGGCCCCGGTTGGTGGTGCCTAGAATGGTTCCCCCCTGTTGCAGAATGGAGATAACATCTTGCAGTTCTAAATGCACCAATGATGAGTTTGGGTCTTCCAGCAGCCCCTCAAAACCTTTGTGAACCCCCACCACTTCCCAGCCATATTGCCGTGTGGCGGTGATCACCACCGCCCTGATAACAGCGTTCAAGCCAGGGGCGTCGCCCCCGCTGGTCAATACCCCAATTTTGTTGATTTTTTTCATGCCGCAGCCCCCTCTTTTTGATTGTTTTTGGTGATTAGGTGTGAAGATTGATGAATACGAGCCGTAGTATACTTTAATTTATAGCTACATTGCAACCTCTCAGGGCTGTTAATAAAGCGAATTTTTCCAGCCGGAATGCTTGACAGATATGGCTACCTATGTTACTATTAGCCAGGTTTAACTAAATTCACTTTAAGGTTTCGGCCAATCATGTTTAAATCGCCTGTGGTAGTAGTCGTATCCATCATCCTCCTTATCGTAGTAGGGCATAAGGGGGCGTTTGAGGTTGGATACACTGGCTAAGCCATAAGGTTCACAGTGATACAAGCAAACGCCTCCCACCTGGGAGGCGTTTTTTGTTAAAACGGTATTTTTATTTATTGAATAAGGAGCAAAACAATATGGCAGAGATGAAAACGGGCGCAGAAATTGTGTGGGAGTGTCTTCTTCGGGAAGGCGTCGAGGTGGTCTTTGGCTATCCCGGCGGGGCAATTTTACCCACGTATGATGCCCTTAGTAAGTACAAAGGTCGTATCAAACACGTCTTGGTGCGCCACGAGCAAGGCGCCACGCACATGGCCGACGGTTATGCCCGGGCCAGCGGCAAAGTTGGCGTGGCGATGGCCACCTCCGGCCCCGGAGCCACCAATATGGTCACCGGCATCGCCACCGCGATGATGGACTCATCGCCGATTGTGTGTATTACCGGCCAGGTTCCCACTGGCGCAATTGGCGGCGATGCCTTTCAAGAAACGGATATGACCGGGGTAACGCTCCCCATTACCAAACATAACTATCTGGTCACCCATATTGAAGACCTGGCCAAAACGATACGTGAAGCGTTTTATATCGCCCGTACTGGTCGGCCCGGACCGGTGTTGATTGACATCCCCAAAGATGTTCAGAATGCCTCGATTGAATTTGTCTACCCCACCGAGCCCATCGATCTGCCTGGTTATCATCCCCCGGCCAAAGCCAGCGATGAACAAGTGGCGGAAGCCTTAGCCCTGATCAACGGTGCCGAACGGCCGGTCATTCTGGCCGGTCACGGCGTGCTTATCTCCGGGGCCATGCAAGAGCTGCGTGAACTGGCCGAAAAGGGCAATATCCCGGTGACAACTACCTTATTGGGCATTGGCTCTCTGCCGGCCAGTCACCCGATGAATATGGGAATGATGGGCATGCATGGCGGCTCCTGGCCCAACAACGCCATTCAGGAAGCCGATCTGCTGATTGCCTGCGGGATGCGTTTCGACGACCGTGTCACCGGCAATCTGAAAACGTACTCGCCTAAATCCAAGAAAATCCACATTGAAATCGATGCCTCTGAAATCAACAAAAATGTGAAAGTCGATGTCGGCATCAATGCCGATCTGGGGACGGTGCTGCGTCAGATTAACCCTAGCGTCAAACGCGTGGATCGCTCGGCCTGGTTTGGCAAAATCAAGGATTGGGAAGAAGACTCCAATGAGCGCGATATTTTGCAGTTTGAATCGCCAACGCTGCTGGCCGCCCAGGCCATTCGCAAAATTTGGGAGGGCACCAATGGGGCCGCCTTTGTAGTGACCGATGTGGGCCAGCATCAGATGCTCGAGTGCCAGTATTACAGCCATGATGACCCGTTTACCTTGAGTACCTCCGGCGGCGCGGGGACAATGGGCTTTAGTGTGCCGGCGGCCATTGGCGCTAGCTTCCATGTGAAGGATCGGGAAATTTGGGTTATCGTCGGCGACGGGTGTATCCAGATGACCATTATGGAGCTGGCCACGGCCGTTCAAGAGAATACCAATATTAACATTTGCATTATTAACAACGGTTACTTAGGCATGGTGCGCCAGTGGCAGCAGATGTTCTACGAGAGCCGCTACATGGAAACCCCCATTTATAGTCCTGATTACGTCAAACTGGCCGAAGCTTACCGCATGCCCGGCTATCGAGTGGATAAGCTGGAAGAGATTCTGCCGACCATGCGCAAGGCTCAAGAACATAAGGGGCCGGTTTTGATCGAATTTGTTGTTGAGCAGTTTGACAATGTCTACCCCATGGTGCCTGCCGGAGCTGACCTGCACGATATGATCCGCCGCCCGCACCCGCGTTTTGAAAATATGGAAATAGTCTAGAAAGGTTGAAGGATATCATGAAACAAACGTTAATCGCTCTGGTGGAAGATAAACCCGGGGTCTTAAATCGGGTGGCCAG
>JAGRCC010000830.1 GCA_020433785.1 Anaerolineae bacterium | reverse complement strand
GATGCTCGCGCTTTAACGGTATAATGAAATTGGGAACTATTATTATGACAAGTTGTTAGAAGGAAGGAAATTGCCGAGTGTCACCGCCATCGCCGTCACTTGTGACGATTCCGTTTCCGGATCAAAGTGATGACTTAATCGTTGTTCAGCTTTCCACCCGTTCGATCACGCTGGCCGTTGATGAGATGGTTACGATCCAGGTAACCATTTTAAATGCCGGCCATACGGCCGCTCGCTTTGACCTGGAAGTTTTGGGCTTAAACCCCGATTGGCTAATTATCCCTGACCTTAAACTCACGCTCCAGCCGGGCCACCAACAAGTTATCCCCATTACCCTTAAACTACCGCGCTTGCCCCACACCCGCGCCGGGATACACCATTTTGCTGTCAAAGCGACTTCTCCCACCTATCCCCAGCACTATTGCCAGCAGCGGGCCACTTTAACCATCCTGCCTTATTATGATTTTGTGATTGAAGCCTTAACGCCCCGGCTGCAGTCCTTGGCCTGGTTCAAACCGGCCGCCGATTACAACCTGACCGTTACCAATACCGGTAACATCAGCACCCGATTGACCCTGGCCGGCTCAGATCGGGAGTCGCTCTGCCACTTTGAATTCCAACTCCCCGGAGAAACCGCCGTGCTGGCTAACCAGATCGATCTGCTACTGATGCCGTTGGAGACGGTCTCACTGCCAATTCGGGTAACACCGACTAACAAACCCTGGCTGGGTTTGGCCGCCCGACTTCATCATTTTACCATTACCACTTCGCTGGAGGACGAGACAAAATCTCGTGCGGTTCTGGGCCAGTTAAACCAAAAACCGCTGGCCGGTCCCGGCCTATTGGTCCTACTCATCTGCGGATTGGTCATATTGGGGGCGATGGCCTTAACCTCAATTCGCTGGATAGCCTCGACCGAATTGACCCAAGCCGCCTCGCCAGATAATCCGGTCGAGGCTGGGCAGGAGCCGCCGATTTCAACACCAACTGCTGCAGCCGTTCCTGAGTCGCCTTCTGAACCCCCTTTGGTTGAGGAATCGAGCTACGAACCGTTGTTCAGGCAAATAGCCAGCCAATACGAACTGGATTGGCGGCTGTTGGAAGCCATTGCCTACCGGGAAAGCCGCATGAATCCTTACGCAGTAGGCCAGGCCAATGATTTGGGATTAATGCAGATCATCCCCGCGACATGGAATGAGTGGGCGCCCCAACTCAACGTTTCCGACCCGTTTGATCCTCATAGCAATATTTTGGTTGCGGCGGCCTACCTGGCCCACGTTCGCGATTTTTGTCACGCCCGAGGCTATCGCGAGCCGCAGTGGATGTTAATCGCTTACAATTGGGGGCCGGCTCAATTGGATCTGTTTTTACGCAACGGCGGCGCTTGGGGCGATATTCCGCTGGCGCAGCGGCAGTACGCCTTGACCGTACTCGATATAGCGGCCCGCCGTGGCTTGAGCGAGGCCGCTTCTCAGGCCGAATTTTACGCCCTGGAGATGAACAATTGACGTAGGGTTGGCGTAGGGTTTTCGGCATATTGGCATCGAATATACGTCAAGTTATTAAGTGGGGATAAGAGTATACTTGGCTAAGTCAAAAGCTTATATTTGACGCTCTTTTCTCCTCCTTTTAAAAAAGCCGGGTCGTGGCAGCTCGGCTTTTTTGATTCAAGGCCAATGCCAAGAAATCGGCAGCTTTAATTGTGTCTCTTGCCGCCTCAATTCTTCTATGTTATCCTATTTTACAAATAATAGGTGACTGGCACTTTATTACAATAATTGCAATGTTATATTCCCCTTATTGGTCTCATTTTCAGCAGAAGTGCCAGTCACCTGAACAGATACCGTAAATTCTACGCGACCGAGGTAACCCGTTGAGTACTGATTTTGCCAAAAGTATCGCCGCCGGCCTGAACATTCGCCAAGAACAGGTTGCGCGGTCGATTGAGTTGTTTGACGCCGATAATACGGTGCCGTTTGTAGCTCGCTATCGTAAGGAAGTGACGGGCGGCCTGGATGAAGTGCAGCTGCGGACCATTTTGGAGCAGTTGACCTATCTTAGAAATCTTGAAGCCCGCAAGGAAACCGTCCTCAACAGCATCGATG
>JAGRCC010000829.1 GCA_020433785.1 Anaerolineae bacterium | reverse complement strand
CATGCCGCAGCCCTATTTGCGCTGGTCGATAAAAACCGCCAGCACTTACGCCAGTGGCTGCCATGGGTCGATTCAACTACGGCAGTGGATGACAATAAAGCCTTTATCCAAAGCGCCCTCCAGCAATTTGCTAGCAACGAAGGTTTCCAAACGGCGCTGTTTTACCAGGACCAGTTGGTCGGTATGGTGGGCTACCACACCATCGACTGGCTCAACCGCAGCGTCGAAATCGGCTACTGGATTGCCGCCGATTTTCAAGGCCAGGGATTGATTGCCCGCGCCTGTCGTTTTTTGGTGGATTACGCGTTCACCCAGCTTGGGCTCAACCGCGTGGTGATTCGCTGCGCGGTGGGTAACAACCGCAGCGCGGCCATCCCCAAGCAGCTTGGCTTCACCCAAGAGGGCGTCTTTCGCCAACAGCAGACCCTTAATAACCAATTCATCGATCTCATCGTCTTCAGCATGCTGACCGAGGAGTGGTCAGGGTGATCCCGATGGAATTTCTTTGCCATTTCGTAAAAATAACGGCCTGGAGCGTCAAAGTAAACTTTGACCCTAGCCCGGGTAACAAAGCCGCTTTGTCGCTCCAATAAATTTTCAGCCTCGTTGCTATACCGCAGGCCCGGTCATGTTCCTCGAAATCACAGATCACCTTGATCGCTTCTGATTTTCTCCAGTCAAACTAATGTTGAGCCGCCAAACGAATAACATAAAATCCACCCATTTTTGATTCGAGATTTTTTCAACTCTTTGCTATAATAATAAACTTGGCAAAACCTATCGTAGACTTAGCGTCGTTAAAATGCACATTGACAATCAGTCCATACTCTAAGATAATTTAGCTATTTATGAACCTGTCACCCTTACTAAAGCTATTTAACCAAATATCGGGGTATAATCAATTTGCCGATGCCCTCCACGCCGGCCAATATCAGGAACTTTCCCGGCAGCCATTAGGTGTACTGACCGCCGCTCGACCGGCCTTACTGGCGGCCCTCCAGGCCGACTTGCAGCGACCGATCCTGTTCATCACCGCCCGAGCCGAGCGCGCCCGCATCTTTACCGAACAAATCCAATTTTGGAGCCAAAGTCCTGACGATGTCTACCGCCTGCCTGACCCCGACGCGTTGCCCCACGAAAAAGTCCCATGGGGAGCCGAAACTATCCAGGGCCGGCTCAACGCCCTATCAGCTCTCGTTCAATATCGCCAAAATAATGACCCAGACCAGCTTCCGCCGATTGTAGTGGTTTCGGCCAGAGGGTTGATGCACCATACCCTGCCACCGGCCGAGTTCACGGTCGAGCGCTATCAGGTGGGCCAGCGCATCCGCCTCAACGATGTGCTGGCGCAGTGGGTGCAGTTGGGGTATCAGCCCGAGGAGGTGGTTGAAATGCCGGGCAGTTTTAGCCGGCGTGGCGGTATCTTGGATGTCTATCCCACCAACGCCGCTGCGCCGGTTCGCATCGAACTGTTCGGCGACGAGATCGACAGCCTGCGCGAGTTCGACCCTGCCTCCCAACGCTCCGATCAGCGTATCAAATCGTTTACCCTGGCTCCGGCCACCGAAGCCCTGCCGCGCCGCGCCGAACACGCCGCTACACAGGTTGGCCGCTGCAACCTGGCCGACCTACAGCCTAGCACCCGCCTCTCTTTTGAGGAAGATATCTCCAAGCTAGCCGCCGGCACCGCTTTCAAAGGCATCGAATACTATATTCCCTTTTTCTACAACGGTCGCAAAGACGAATCGATTCAGAAAAACAACTCGTCCGTTCTCGATTACCTACCGAGCGAAGCCCTGATCTTTTTAGATGACTCTAACGAATTACCGGCAGTGATCGACGAAGTAGAAGTCCAGGCTCGCACCCTTAAACATGATTTGATCGAGGTCGGCGATCTGCCCGCCCATTGGCCCGACTCTTACTTTGGCTGGTCCGAACTGGCCCGCACTCTAACTCAGAGAAACCCATTGAATTTGGGCTTTACCCATTTTAGAAACGAGCCGGCCAATACCAATGGCCGCCCCACGCAAGGCAGTGCCGGACCAAATGAGACCACGCGCACATATTTACTGCAATCGACCTTTGTGCCCGCGCCGGCGTTTGGCGGGCAAGTCAAAACGATGCTGCCCCAACTCGTTGAGCGCAAAAAGCGCGGCGAGCGGGTGGTGATGGTTAGCCGCCAATCGGCCCGGCTGGTCAATTTGCTCGATGAGTTTGAGCCTGACGCCGGCTTGGCGGCCATCACCTCGCTAGAGCCTGATGACCCGCCGCCCGCGCCCGGCACCTTCACCTTGCTTAAAGGCATGGTGATCGAAGGTTGGTCGCTGAAGGAGCCGCAGGCCGACAGCCGCCCCATCGTCACAATTATGTCCGATAGTGAGCTGTTTGGTTGGAAAAAACCGACCACTATTCGCCGCCCCAAAGCCCGCAAAGGTATTACTCCGGAGACATTCTTTGCCGATGTCAATCCCGGCGACTTTGTGGTTCACATCGAGCACGGCATTGGCCGCTACGTGGGGCTGGTCAAGCTGAATTTCGATGGCTTTGAACGCGAATACTTGACGGTGGAGTACGCCAATGGCGACAAGTTGTATGTGCCCATCCACCAGGCCGACCGGCTGGCCCGCTACATTGGCCCCGACGAGCAGCATCCCTCGCTTAACCGCCTGGGCAGCGCCGACTGGAACACGGTCAAACGCCGGGCCAAAAAAGCCGTTGAGGACATCGCCAAAGAGCTGCTGGAAGTCTACGCCAAGCGCGAAGTGGTCTCCGGCCACGCCTTCAGCCCCGACGCCGAATGGCAAAAGGAAGTGGAAGACTCCTTCCCCTTTGTCGAAACCGACGATCAACTACGGGCTATTGCCGAAGTCAAAGCCGATATGGAAAAACCCAAACCGATGGATCGTCTCATCTGCGGCGACGTGGGCTACGGTAAGACCGAAGTCGCCCTGCGGGCCGCGTTCAAGGCAGTGATGGACGGCAAGCAGGTCGCCATTTTAACCCCGACCACGGTGCTGTCTCAGCAGCATTACCAAACCTTTACCGAACGGCTCAGCAGCTATCCGGTTAAAATCGAGCTGCTGTCCCGCTTCCGCACCAAGCAGCAGCAGGACCAGACCCTGATTAATCTGGCAACCGGCGTCACCGATATTGTGATCGGCACCCACCGTTTGATTCAGGAAGATGTCGCTTTCAAAAATTTGGGACTGGTGGTCATTGATGAGGAACAGCGCTTTGGTGTCAAGCAGAAAGAGCGGCTCAAGATGCTGCGCACCGAAATCGACGTACTGACCCTAACCGCGACGCCGATTCCGCGCACCCTGCATATGTCGCTCAGCGGCGTGCGCGATCTGAGCACCATCGACACACCGCCCGAAGAGCGGCTGCCGGTGC
>JAGRCC010000828.1 GCA_020433785.1 Anaerolineae bacterium | reverse complement strand
CAATAAAATCGGCCATGACCCGCACTCGGCGTTCGATGGCGCCCAACAGTTCATGCTGATCGGGATTGATGTCACCCATTTCGGCAATTAAGTTGGTCGCCATCAGAATGTTGGATAGGGGCGCGCGCAGATCATGCGAGACGGTATTGACAAAATCGCTTTTGAGTTGGTCTAACTCTTTAAAGTGGCTGACATCTTGCATAGTCGCCACCCAACCAATCCCGCGCGTTTCACCGGCCGATACCGGGGACAGATTGGCAAAAAAGGTGCGCCCATCGGCCAACGCAATTTCGCCGGTGCGTTTGCCGCCGCGCATGGCGCTGTGAAACAAATTGATGAGAACGGTGGCCAGGGTGCTTTCCGTGAGCAGCCGGCCAATTTGCGAGTCCTGAACGCCCATCACTTCTCTGGCCGCCGGATTATCCAGGACAATTTGACCTTTATGGTTGACCACGAGTATGGCATCGGTGCTGCTGGTCAAAATAGCCGCCAGTCTGGCTCGCTCCTGTTCAACCTGTTGAAACAGGTGCGCATTTTCCACTGCCACTGAAATTTGCGAAACGGTCAGCGAAAAAATGCGGAGAATGTCCTCGCTGAGGGTCTCACCTTTACCAAAAGCCACATAAATAAGCCCCTGCGCCCCCCGGCGCGTTAAAATGGGCAGCGACATAATCTTAACCGGCTGCCAGTCGGCCGGGACAGGGACATTGCTCGGAATAATTTTGGTGTCGATGATATCCACCGGCCGATCCGTTTCACGCAGATCGCTAAAGGTCGCGATCAGCTTGTCGATGATCATATCGGCCTGTTTAAAGTCAAATGGAACCGCTACGCCCACATAAGCGCCTTCTTCGCCCGCGATAATTACGCCCTGGATATCTCCGGGCAGCAGCCGAGGAATGACATTAAGGGTTGTCTCGAAAATAAGTTGGAGTTGGGTGGTTGAGACAACCATTTCGCCCAACCGGTTGAGCAGTTGCAGTTCGGTATTGCGCTGGGCCATAGCATCGATGAGCAGGGCCTTTTCAATGGCAATACCAATCTGAGGAGCGAGTTGCTCTAAAAGTTCCAATTCGCGAAGTCCGTACCATCCAGCTTGGCGGCTCCCCAAATTAAACGAGCCGAAGGGTCGATTTTTAGCGGTGAGCGGCACAGTGACTTTGGATTTAATGTGATCGACGGCAAAGATCTGATCATCGGGAAAAACCTTTTTGTCGGACCTGGGTTTGGCCAGATTCGGTTCGATGTAGCCCTGGCCCAGTTCCATAATCTGCGCCAGATGCGATAGTTCGAGCCGGGTGTAATAAGGCTGCTCGACACAACCAAACTCGCTGAAAAGCCACTGCCGAACATAATGGCCCGAGTCATCCAGGCGCGAGATACTCATATGATCGAAGCTAAATAAGCGGCTGAACTGCTTAAAGATAATTTTGGCCGTTTCCGATAAGCCATGACCGGCATTAATGGCGGCAGTAACCGTGCTGATAATGTGGTTGATGTGCGCCCGCATTTGAGCATCGTCATAAAGCGCCACATTTTTTAGGGCAACGCTCAAGGCCGCCACCATCGATACCAGCAGGTCCTGGTCATCTTCATCAAAGGTGCTATTACGCTTGTTCAAAACCTCTAGCGCGCCGATAGGCCGACCCTGAATGACCAGCGGCACACACAGCACTGAAATAGTCTCAAAGCCAGTGGCCTGATCAATTTTAGACGAGAAGCGCCGATCGGCCTGAACATTGTTGACAATGACGGCTTTGTTGTGTTGTACGACCCATCCGGCAATCCCTTCGCCTTGTTTAAGGCGGTAGGACGTAATCTGTTTGTGTTCACCACGCAAGGTGACCTTAAAGGTCAGTTCCCCGGATTTTTCATCCACCAGCAGCAGCGAGCCGGCCTCGACCTCTAAGATGGCATTGATACCGCTCATGGTGCGTTGGATCACGTCATCGATATCCAGAGAGGAGGTGATCGTCTGGGCAATCCGGTTAAGCATTAGCAGCGCTTCGGTGTCCCGTCGAGTCCGTAATTTGAGCGAATCGACCTGCAACCCTTGAGCCAGACTGCGGCCCAAATACATCAGAACTTTTCTTACCTCTTCTGAGGAAGCCCAACAGCCCGATCGACTACCGACCATATAAGCGCCTAAGACATGCTGATCGGCAATGAGGGGAATGATCGCCGCCGGCTTAATTTCAAAAATACCAAGCAGCGAGTCGGATAAATCAGCATCAATTGAGGTATCAGATGAGGACGATTTAAAAAACGGGGTTTGGCTGTCCATGACTTTGCCCAGCAGGGTGTCGGTCAGCCGGCGAACCTCTTCAGGTGGGGCATCATCGATAATCGTAATCCGAGCCTGGGGAGCGATGCGGAGCGGGGTGCGGATGAGACCAACAGAGCAGGTGGGTAAAAGATTGGTTGTAAAAAACCAGATGGCATCGGCGTTAAAAAGATCGAGCAAAACATTATTAATGGCGGATATTCGTTGCGTAAGCAGGGAGGGCTCGTTGAAAATAGCCAAGATTCTGTCCAAAGCCGGCAGTATTGAAGTTAATGAGTCTAGATTGGTTAGGTGTGTACTCATCCGATTGCGCAAGAACTAAGCTTATTACAGACGAATAATGACTATTTGCTGCTGTTAAATGGGCTTTTTGACTTAAGGGCAACAAATTTGGCGGTCAAAGCCGACGTATTTGCCAGTCTAGAAAATATACTTACCAAAGATAAGTATACCCATGTTAATAATGGCTGGCAACATCGCACCAAAATAGTTTGCGCCCATTATTTCACCACTCGTGATTCGATAATTTGACTCGCCAATACCGCAAGCAATTGGTATAATAGATTACGGGCCAAAATATATCATAAACCAATTTAAAATGATGTTAAATGTATCTCATTTAGGTATCTTACACTCCCATGAACGACACGAATAAGACCAGAGATCAATTACTAATTGAGCTTAACCTCCTCCGCCAACGTGTCGCCGAGCTTGAATATCAAAACAACGTCTGGCAGCAAGCTGAAATAGAACGACAATGGTTGCAGAAAATCGATCAACTTAAGCAAGATACATCTGCGGCCTTACATTGGGCTGGCGCCACTTTGAGTAGTATTTTAAGTTACGAGAAAGTTCTGGACGAAATTTTGGAGCAAGTGGGTCGGTTGGTGCCTTGTACGGCCGCTTGTATGCTAATCTTAGACGGCAAGACTACCCGCATGTTCCGCTCGCACGGTTACCAGGATTCCGATGCCTTTACCTCATTTAAATCGACGCCCCTAAATTTTTCACAAATTCCTATTTTCGACAAAGTGCGAACTACGGGCTGGCCGCTAGCTGCCCCTTATGTTGATGAAGATGACGAATGGGCTCTAATGGCCGACCAAAATTGGATCCGGTCATCGATCTGTCTGCCTATCCGTACAACCAGCAGAATGTTAGGTTTTTTGCGTCTCGATAGCAGCATTCCCGGCTTTTACACTCAAACGGAAGCCGAGCGACTTTTCGCGTTTGCCAATCAGGCGGCTATCGCTATGAAAAACGCTCAGCTTCATGATCGATCTCGCCAAGAGATTGTCAATCGTGTCAAAGAACTGAAAAAAGAACGCAATTTTATCGCCACCGTACTGGATACCACCAACGCTTTGGTCGTAGTGACCGACGGCGCCGGCAGGATCGTTCAATTTAATCAAGCTTGCGAGGTTGCCACGGGCTATACTTTGGCTGAGGTTAAGGATACCAGCCTGATGGACATTTTACTAGCCCCCCAAGAATGCCAAACCATTAAAACAGCGCTTCAAGCCCTTCTAGCCGGACAAAGTCCGGTTAATTATGAAAATCAGTGGCAGACTAAATCAGGGAATTGTCGTCTCATCGCCTGGTCTAGCAGCGGGCTGTTCGATAAAAACGGTCAGATCGATTATATCGTCAGCACCGGCACGGATATCACCGAGCAGAAACAAACCGAAGACGAGCGAGAGAAACTTATCGAGGAACTTGAAGCGTTCGCCCATACCGTTGCCCATGATCTGCAAGAGCCGCTCGCGCCGATTATTGGTTTCGCCGATGCGACCAGTCATTACTTTGAAACGTTATCAGAGGCTGAAATTAAGGGTAATTTAGAGGCAATTGTCAAAAACGGTCAGAAAATGAGCACCATTATCAACGAGCTACTGCTGCTGGCCGGCGTCCGCCAGCGGCAAGTTGAGCTGACGCCGTTGGATATGGACAAAATTGTGGCCGAAGTCAAACAACGATTAGCGTATATGCTCGAAAAACAGCAGGGGCAAATTAGTTTGCCGACTCATTGGGATACAGCGTTGGGCTACGCTCCCTGGGTAGAAGAGGTGTGGGTCAATTACCTAAGCAATGCGCTAAAATACGGCGGCGAGCCGCCTCGACTGGAACTCGGTTCGACGCGGCTGGCCGACGGTATGGTCAAATTTTGGGTCCGCGATAATGGGCCGGGACTGCCCCCCGGAGATTGGGCGGAACTATTTACGCCTTTTACCCAGTTGGATCATAGTCACGCCAAAGGCCACGGCTTGGGCTTATCTATCGTGCAACGCATCATTGAGCGATTGGGTGGTCAAGTGGGTATCGAGAGCCTGAGTCCGGGACAGGGCAGCATTTTTAGTTTTACGCTACCCGACGCCGTTTCCAGGTCAGCCTAACAAAGCCAGGCTCACTTCCCCAGACCTGTTCCCATACTTTCGGAGTCAATCTCACCGGGTGCAAATTGATAACGATAAATATCGACGCGGGTGAGATGAGTTTCTTTAACCAGGGTGGCGTTTTTATCCAGCCAAACCCGCACCAGCCGGCGTCGATCCCAATTTTCCTCCTCAGAAACCACCAGCCACAATTCCGACAGATTGGCGGTTAGCCGCCGCATATCGGTTGCTACCACGTGCTCTGCTTTGCCGTCGTTGGTCCATAAGCCCTCGATCAGTTCGTACTTATAGGGATAGTAGTAGTTAAAGGTATATTGCAAATAGGGCATTTGAATCATAATGGTCGCCGGCTTCCGGGGTTGGTCAATCAAATATTCAGCGGTGGCTCGAAAATCGGCTTTGATCGGCTGGCGCTGCTGCTGCCAAATACCAATGAGATTAACACTCAGAATTAACCCTAGACTCAACGCGGCTAATTGGCGCGAATGCTGTCGAACCAGCTCGATCCCTAAAACCACCACCAAATAGAAAGCCGGCGTAATGTAAATGAGGTAGCGATCTTCAAAAATGGGAATGCGCAGCGAAATGAGGTAAACCGCCAGCGGTGGGATCAGCGTCCAGCCGGCAAACACCAGGCGCCGAGAGCGCGTTACCCCCCCGGTGATTGCCCAAGGGTTGGCAACGACTAAGCCGCACAGAAATAGAAATACAAACAGCAACACCGGCATTATCCCCAACGACCGGATCAGCCCGCCGCTGTATAGCTGTAACAGAATATTAATTTCCCGGCGCAACGGGTAAAACGGATGGCCTAAATTGCCGCCCTTTAATAATACCGGCAGTTGCCAGATAACCAACGGCAAGTACGGCAGCGTTAAACAAGCCAGACTGATCGTCCAAGCCCGCCAGTGACGGCGCACATCCGCCCGTCGAATCAGCGCCACCGCTCCATATACCCCTAACATCAGCGGCGACAAAATGTGCAGGTAAAATGACAAACTGGTTGCCAGGACAAATACCACCCACCACCGCCCTCCGCCGCCCGCCAATGCCCGCAGATAGGCGATCATCGCCACAGTAACTACCGTTAGCAGGATGGCATACATCTTCGCTTCTTGCCCATACCAGATCAAGTAGGGCGAGGTCGTTAGCAGTAAGCTCAGGATCAGGCTGCTGCGCCGGCTGAAGCCGAATTGGCGGGCTAAACTATACCCCAACGGGACCATGAGCGTGCCAAAAACAGCCGAAGGGAAGCGTAGAGCGAATTCACTATCCCCGGTCAAATAACGCCACGGTCTGAGCAGCAAAAAATAGAGTGGTCCATTGTGCCCCGTCTGAAACAGACCGGTGACCAAAGCCCGCAGCGGCCAACTGGAAAAGCGAATCGCATCTACTTCATCGCGCCATAAGCTTTGTGAGCCCAGGGTGACTGTTCTCAACAAAAAAGCGACACCGGTTAGAATGAGCAGCAGCCCATGTGTCGCTTTTGGAGTTCTTAAAATGTTAAAATTTGAGCCGGATGGAAACAAAAGGGTTTAGTAAATTTCTTCTTTAATAATTTTAGTTCGACCACGGATTTGTAAAAACAGGAAAACAAGTGGGATGAGCAAAAACAAGCCAATACCACAGCATAACCAAACGTAAGCAGTGGACACCACCACCGTATCAATCAATTCAGCCTGATCTAAAATAAAATTCGGCGAGCCTTGGCTTTCGCCGGCGTCATCACGCGGTGACCTTACTGACCGCGGTTCGGGGACAGCCGGCTGAGAAGCGGCTGGGGCGCCGTCTATCGGTTCATTAGGGATGATCGGCGATTGAAATTCGGTCGCCGGTTCGAGTGGCTCTTCAACTGGGGCCGACTCAAAAGGCGCCGGCTCTTCCGGCAGCGGCTCGGATTGGAACTGCTCATCTATCGGTTCTTCCGGGGCAAACGGTTCGGGCTGAAATGGCTCAACCTCCTCGACAATCGGGGAAACGGGAGATTGAAACAGGGCGTCGGCCCAGGCTCCGTTCGAAACAAACAGGGTTATAAAAATGGCGACAATGAACAGGACGGCTAAACGTCGCAGACCGATAGACTGTAAAGTCTGTTGATTCATAAGCGTTGCATTTCTCCTTCTTGGCCATCTTTGTAATAGTTAATACTGATTCCCATTCGACTAGTACAAAGACTCAGCTATTATAGCTATATAAAAGCGCTTTCGCCAATTCTTTACAAAGGATATCATGATTGTGACCGATTCAGGGGAATTAAACAAGACATGCCGAGGAATTTGGCAGTCACCCGCAGGCTACCAGCGGCGGAAGTCGCTCAGAGATATCGATGAACCTACCGGGCTACCTCCGGGCAGGTCCAGTGATAGTATTTGAGCTGATCAACTCATCAAACGGATTAAAATACAAAGGCCGGGCCACCGATCGTTGGACTCGGAACGAGCAAGAGGCAGAGGCACCCTAAAATAACAATCGCCAAAAACATCAAAGTGGCCAGCAGCAATACCTGCTGCCGTGTAATACTGCCCATATTAACACCCTCAAAAGTAATTTTTCTTGCCGACGCGATACCATCCTAATTCTACCTTGAGTTGTCATAATACACAAGCTGTAGCCTGTTAGCGGTCTACAGACAATAGGACTATTATTCCGTTGTATTTCATCAGGAATATGATATCATGAGAAAATGGACTATTGGGTACCTATTTTAGTGCAACTCATACCCTGGCTGGGTTGCCAGTCTCATTTTTGACCTAAATCTGATTCCACTCAAAAAGTTCGTTACCTGAAAAACAATTCGGCAACCGACCAGCTCTGACCACAACAAAACATTAATTGCCAAAAACTTAAACGAATGAACACAATAACTAATCCTAATCCGAACCATCCTCCATCCGACCTCCTCCTGTCGGCCTTAGAAAGTTTAACCGAAGGCTTGACGCTGTATGACAAAGACGACCGATTCGTGTTTGCTAACCGGAAATACCGCGAATGGCGCTCAGATATTGTCGATGTCCTGATCCCCGGCATCACATTTGAAGCTGTCTTGCGAGCTGGCGTCGAACGTCGACTCTACCGGGACGCTATCGGCCGGGAGGACGCCTGGGTTCGCGGTCGTGTCGAACGCCATCGCCGTGGCGGCAAGTTTGAACTGGCTCTCTCCGATGCCCGCTGGCTGCAAATCATCGTGCAAAAAACCGAAGACGGCGGAACCATTACCCTTTACAACGATATCACTGAATGGAAACAAACTGAAGAATTCCTGCGCGACTCCGAAGCCCGTTACCGAACCCTGTTTGACAGCGCCCCGGTCATCCTCTTTACCAAAAACCGCGACGGAATTTACACCAGCGCCAACGCCGAAACCCTGGAATATTGGAAACCGATCAATCCTGTCGGCTTTACCGACGCTGAATTACTAGAACCGAACATCGCGGCCGCTCTGCGCCAGAACGATCTCAAAGTGATCGAAACGGGTCAGGAACTGGTCCTTGAAGAAAATTTTATTACGTTGCAAGGGAATCGGGTGGTCTTATCTCGAAAAGTGCCCCTGCGCAACGCGTCGGGAACCATTACCGGGGTGATGGGCATTAGCGTTGATATTACGGCTCGCAAACAGGTTGAGGTTGAACTTCAGCAAGCCAAAGAAGCCGCCGAGGCCGCCAGTCGGGCCAAGAGCCAATTCTTAGCCAATATGAGCCACGAACTGCGCACCCCGCTGAATGCCATCATCGGCTACAGCGAGATTTTGTTGGAGGAAGCCGAAGAGTTAGCGTTGGACAGTTTCCGGCCCGATCTGGAAAAGATCCAGACCGCCGGCAAGCATCTTTTGAACATTATTAGCGACGTCCTCGACCTCTCTAAAATCGAAGCCGGCAAGATCGAATTGTACCTCGAGTCCATCGACATCAAAGAGATGATTCAAACTATCATCACCACCGTTCAACCCCTGGCTGAAAAAAACGACAACGTATTACAGATTGAATGCGACGATCACATCGGCCATATGCACGCTGATTTAACTAAAACCCGTCAGGTTCTGCTTAATCTCCTCAGCAACGCCAGCAAATTTTGCGAGCAAGGCGTGATCACGTTATCGGCTGTCAATGATCAGGGATGGGTTACCTTTAAAGTCATCGACACCGGCATCGGCATGACGCCGGAGCAAATTGACACCCTGTTCCAACCCTTCACCCAAGCCGACTCGACCACCACCCGTCGCTTTGGCGGGACCGGCCTCGGTTTAACCATCAGCCAGTATTTCTGCCGGATGATGGGAGGAAACATCATGGTCGAGAGTGAGCCGGGACGCGGCTCAACCTTTACCGTCCGTCTGCCGGCGCAAGTGGTCGATGCCCAACACGGATCGCAGGGGATAAACCCCACTCAAAACCGATTGGCCGCTACAACCGGTGACGGCAAATATACAGTGCTCGTGATTGATGATGATCCCGCTACTCAAGATTTGCTCTGCCGTTATTTGAGCAAAGAAGGCTTTAAGGTGTACACCACCGACAACGGCGAAGAAGGCTTGGAGCTGGCTAAAACGTTACAACCAATCGCCATCACGCTCGACGTGCTGATGCCCACCATGGACGGCTGGACCGTCCTGACTCGGCTCAAAGCCGATCCCGATCTGGCCG
>JAGRCC010000827.1 GCA_020433785.1 Anaerolineae bacterium | reverse complement strand
TGCTCAACTCGATGCTGATCCACCCCCAGGTAGCGGCCCCACTGGCCTGGCTGTTACGACGTCCAACTGGCTGGACGCCGCTGCCATTGCGGCGTCTGCCAACCGTAATTTTGGCCGAGGCCAGCCTGGGGCTTATGGTTTTTCTGGCCGCCGGCCTGGTCACTGCCTCCCCTTCCCCCCGAGGCCCGGAGTATAGCATCGCCCCCGAGGAAGTGCCTACAGCGCTGAGTCAAACCGTTGATAATGTGGTGGTAACGATGTTGGTCAAGCCCAACCGGCCCGGCCAGAATGTCTTTACCGTCTTCGCCGCCGATCGCCGCCGCCCGGCGCCGGCTGAAATTCTGCGGGTCATCGTACGCTTTACTTTCCTGGGACAGGACATGGGACGTGTTTCGGCCGTTGCCGAGGAGATCGAGCCGGGCCGCTATATGGTGGGCGGGAACTATCTCAGCCTGGCTGGACCCTGGCAGATCGACGTAGTGGTCCGGCGTAACGGCATCGAAGATAGCGTGGCTCACTTTGATTGGCTTGTCGCGCCGCCGGGCGAGTCGCAGCCAGTGCTCATTTCCAAATACCGTCTTGAACCACTGCTGACCTTGGCAGCTGCCTTAACCATCCTGCTGCTGTTTTTAATCATAGCCGCCGTATCGTTGGGGCATAGCCGCCCGTTCGCCAAATTATTTGGCCAACTGACACAGGTTACAAATCATAAATGGAGTTTTCGAAATGAAACTGAGCTTATTTTGGATACGGAAATCAACCCTAACCGTTCTCCTGTTCTTAACGATTTACCTCGCCGGCTGCGGCGGGATAAGCCTTCAGTCCCCATCCGAAGTGATTATGAGCTTTGAGGTTGAGCCTAACCCCCCCGTAGTGGGGCCAAGCCACCTGACCATTTTGCTAACTGACAACAAGGGTTTACCCATTGATGGGGCCAATGTAGAAATTGAAGCGGAAATGAACCACGACGGGATGAAACCACTCCGAGCCAAGACCAAAACCGGGGTTAATGGCATTTACGAAATGCCTTTTAAATGGAAGATGGCGGGCGATTGGACGATGACCGTCACCGCGGCCCTACTTGATGGCCAGGTCGCGGAACATCGGTTCGATTTTACGGTGGGAGAGCCGATGGAAATGGAACCGGCCGGACATGCCCATAGTGATCATAACCATCCTAAGCAGCTGCCCAATGGGGATGCCGTCGTTCGCATCGTCTCGCCTAAGGATGGCACCAACGTTGAGAGCGGAAGCGATATTAGGATTGAGATCGAAACTGAAAGCTTTAAACTCGGTGAGGAGGGCAATCACTGGCACCTATACGTCGACGACCAGCCGGGGCGAATGATTATGGGTGAGATCAACGATGCCGTCTTGCGTGATCTGGAACCGGGCCAACATCATATTTCAGCCTATTTGTCCATTGCCAGTCACGAAGACCTTGAAGATGGGGCAACGCTCACGATTACTGTGGTCGATCCAGGTCAAGAGGATGTAAGTATGACCATAGAAGATATCGACGGTGAACACCATCACGATTAGGCCATTATCAGAATGAGGAGCATTAAAATGGAACAGAAGCCACGTATTCGCCAGAAAGTGGCGATAGTAGCCGTAATTCTCTCCGGCCTGCTGACCCTGATGAGTGGGGCTGTGCAAGCTAACTCACCGGCCGGCATAATTTCAGGGGAAGCATCAGCTAAAATCAACAAGATAGCGCCCGAGGTCCAACAAGCTGTGTCTTTGTTGCAAGCCGACGAAATGACTACAGTCATTGTCACCCTAAAGGCACAGGCTAACGTGTCGGCCATTACGGGCCAGAACCGTCAGGATCGTAACGAACACGTTATCATCGCTTTGCAAAATATGGCCGACGCAACCCAAAAGCGGATCATCGCTTTACTTCAGGCTAAAGCGGGCGAAGGGAAAGTCGGCCAATTTGAGTCTTATTGGGTATTTAACGGGTTGGCTGTTACCGCCACAGCAGATGTAGTGGCCGAATTAGGGGCGCTGCCTGAGGTAGACACGATTACCCCCAATTCCACTTTGCAAGAACCGGCTCCGCAGACCGGCGGTGGTGGGCCCGAACCGAACCTGGTGTTAATCAATGCCCCCGCCCTGTGGAATCTGGGCTTGCAGGGACAAGGAATTGTGGTGGCTAATATGGATACCGGGGTCGATGTTACCCATCCTGATCTCTCGGCCCAATGGCGAGGAGGGAGCAACAGTTGGTTCGATCCCTATGGCGAGCATCCTGCGACTCCGACGGATGTCAATGGACACGGGACCTGGACAATGGGAACGATGGTCGGCCGCGATGCCGGCGGAACCGCGATCGGTGTTGCCCCGCAAGCTCAGTGGATTGCCGTTAAAATATTTAAAGATGATGGGACCGCGACCGTAGCCGGCATTCACGCAGGCTATCAATGGCTGCTCGATCCGGACGGAAATCCGGCCACGGATGACAGCCCTCACGTGGTCAATAACTCATGGACGTATCAAAACCCGGGCTGCAATCTTGAATTTCAACAGGATTTAATCGTGTTGCGAGCCATGGGTGTTTTGCCGGTCTTTGCCGCCGGGAATTTCGGCCCGGGCGCCGGCACCAGCGCCAGCCCGGCCAATTATCCGGAAGCGTTTGCGGTCGGGGGTATCAACAACAGTGACCAAATTTACACCTATAGCAGTCGCGGCCCTTCAGCTTGTGGCGAGAGCTCAACCACTTTCCCTGAAATAGTAGCACCGGGAGTAACCATCCGTACGACCGACCTATATAGCCTTTACATCAACGCGAGCGGCACCTCCCTGGCTGCGCCTCATGTGGCGGGTGGGCTGGCTCTCTTATTGGGCCTCGATCCCAATCTCACCGCCGACCAACAGGAAACGGCCTTGCTCAACAGCACAGTTGACCTGGGCGACCCCGGGCCGGATGATGTTTTTGGGCAGGGTCGTCTTAACTTACTGGCCGCGTATCAATGGCTCACTAACAATAATTCCCCTACGCCGACGCCCGTTCCCGGACAAAATCTGGCTTTAGACAAACCGTTTACGGTCTCATCGTTCCAGGACCCCGGGCACGAAGGAAGTATGGCGGTTGATGGCGATTTGGCCACGTTGTGGCAAACGGCCAAGGCTACCGGCAAGAACAAACTGCCCTCGGAATGGATCACCATCGATTTAGGCAGCAGCGTCTCGGTTAGCCGGGTGGTACTGGAATGGGAGGCCAACTTTGCCACCAATTACACTCTTCAAATTTCAAACAACAACACTACTTGGGCGCCCCTGTTCGCCACCACAACCGGCGACGGTGGAAACGATACGATTACCTTTGACCCGACCACGGTCCGCTACATGAAGCTGGATTCCACGGCCTGGAGCAACTCCAGCCAACGAAACTGGCTGAAAGAATTTGAAATCTACGCCGACGCCGGCGGTGGTTCAGAACCAACATCTACGCCTACCGATACACCAACGTCAACCGCCACTCCAACCGCTACCCCTACGTCAGTGCCCCCCACCGGCAGCGGTCTCTATCTCTCTCTCAACAATGGGGGATCGTATACTGTTGGTGCGGTAGCCGATGTTAGCGATGAAGATGTGCTCAGTTTTGATGGTACGAATTTTGCCATGCTTTTTGATGGCTCTGATGTCGGTGTCAGTGGATTGAACGTGGATGCCTTCGACTACGTTTATACAAACACCCTTTTGCTCTCCTTTGATAATGATACCGCAATTGGGGGCTTAGGTCCGGTTGATGACTCCGATATTGTGCAATTTAACGCCACCTCGCTCGGCGATAATACGGCCGGAACCTTTAGTTTGTACTTCGATGGCTCCGATGTGGGGCTGACCACAAACACTGAGGATGTAGATGCGGTTAACCTTCTGCCTGACGGCCGGTTAGTGGTTTCAACAGCAGGCAATACCTCGGTTCCGGGGCTCAACGGCAAACAACAAGATGAAGATTTGCTGATCTTTAATCCGACGTCACTCGGCGGCAACACCAGCGGTAGTTGGGAGCTGTACTTCGATGGCTCCGACGTCGACCTGGCCAACTCTCAAGAGGAAAACATTACCGGAGTAGCAATTGGAACCAACGGCGATATCTATCTAACGACTTTGAGTAACTTTGCTGTGGCCAGCATCGCCGGCGGGGGTGAAGATGTGTTCACCTGTACGGCTACCACCCTAGGAAACTCTACGGTCTGTTCCTACGCCTCGGCACTTTTCTTCGACGGCAGCGCCTGGGGGCTAACCGGCAGTCATCTGGACGCGCTCGATCTGCCTGATTAAAGGTCTGACATGAAACAAACATTTATTGAATCGTAGCCATTCTCATTATAGGACCCAGATCTGACAGGGTTTTCTAATGTAAAATTTAGCCCTGTCAGGTCCGGTCACATTGGAGTGCTAATATGCTAAATCAACCTGAGTTTTATCGACGTAAACGCTCCCATACGACGTTCCTGGTATGGCTTGGCCTATTTTCGATGTTAGCCTCTATGGCTTGCTCGCTGGGGGGGGCCGGCGCTACATCCTCAAAGAAAGCAATTTGGATCAGTAAAACATTACCAACTCTAACCCCAACGTCCTCGGCAGCAATCGCGGCGGCGGTCGCCACCGAGCCGCCCCCGGCCCAACCTCAGCCTGTAGTGAACGCTCAAGCGCCCGCTGTCGCCACTAGACCCATCTTAGCCCCCACCACAGTTACGAGAGCAAGCGTCAGCCCCGCCACGAAACCAGTCAGTGTTGCTGCCGCTGTCCCAACCAACCCGCCGCCTACCCCACCGCCCGCTCCGATCCCAACTGAGCCGCTGGCTGCGGCCGTTCCGACATTACCATCACAGCCAGATCTGCCCTCGCTCAATCCGGAACCCAATCCGCAACCGAATGCCTCGGGCTGGACGTTTACGGGTGTCCAGATTTCTTACCAAGATGAGGAAGGGATTATCATCGATGGTGATATTATCAACAACACCGGCGCCTCACAGGACATTGTCAAACTGACCGGCACTATCTACGACAGCCAGGGCCAAGGTATTGCTGATGTTGATGATGCGGCGGCCTATTGGCCACTGGAAACAGTCCCCCCCGGCGGGCAGGTCCCCTTTGAGATGACGGTCTATCACGTTCAAGATATTGCCGATTTCAATTTGGATGTGGTCGCTCAACCCAGTCGAGAAAATCCTCGGCAAGATTTCGAGCTGGCCGATCTGGACCCATCGGTTGAAGAAGGCAACTATTGCGTAACGGGCAAGTTGTGGAACCGGGGCGACCCCTTGTTAGACTATCTACTGGTCTTAGTCATTCTATATAATGATCAGAATAAAGTCGTCAACTTTGGCACGTTTCAAGGGAATGCGCCTGAAGAGGTCCTCAACGACGACGCCTTGAACTTTGAAGTATGCACTGACTCATACAATCACCAGATAACCCGCCACGAGCTCCGAGCCATCGGACTATAAACCGGAAATGTGATGGCCCCGAAGCCATTAAGGAGATTAAACTATGAAGCGCCGACCGGCATGTTTAGTCGATCTGGTCATCTTTTTTAATAATTAAACGATCATAGAGCATCGATCCTTTAGGTCAAAACCGCGACTGTTCAATTTGTGCGGAGTCAAAGAAATGTTCATTAAACGAAGATTTCTGATCATCCTATTAATGACCGGCTGGTTTCTTGGGCTTAGCTCCGCCGCTGCTCAGGAGCCTGGCAGCGATGGTGGTCATTCTTCTACTTCCTCGTTTGAGCTGACCGGTTCGGGTTGGATTGAAGGCGGCGCGCACCCATCGGGGCCGGCTGCGGCGGCTGTGCTACTCGATCCGGTCGATTGCAATGTAATGAGCGCGCCGGTCGTGGGTTACGAGATTTCCAAAGGGCAAGACCCCAACGATGTGGCCGATTTCATTGGTGATTTAATGGCCGATGGGTTTAGCGTGGGCACGGTTGATCTTAATCTTGCGGTTGTTCCGTCTTGTGTTGATATCCTGATTGTCCATGGCTTGGCCCACAACAGCCATCTCGCGGCCGCTTACAGCCAAGCTGAAGGTAATCTGCTTAAGGATTGGGCGGCCGGGGGACACGGCTTAATGTTAAACGGCGATTGGGGCGCCTTTAAAACGAAAACGCAAGCCTTGTTCGAAGCGTTCGGCTACAGTCAGGTGGGCGGCGCCGTGCGGGATCCAACTGACTTCGATCCGGCCGGTCCAACCATCGACCCTACCATCTGGGTAATTTATCAAAAAGATAACTTTACCAGTCATCCTGGTCTCGCGGGCGTCACCGATTTGCAGCTTCAAGCCAGTTCCTCGCTAACTCCGGCTAATAAGGCAATTGTGACCACCGATGCCGACGCTAATCCACCGCTTGCTCCAGTCATGGCCGCTTTTGACCATGGTGCCGGCTGTGTAGCGCTCATTACTGATAGTAACTGGTACGCCACAGACAACGGCATGGGCGGATACGCCAAACGAGATAATGCTAAAGTGGCAAGCCAGTTGATAGCCTGGCTCAAGAAGTGTTCTCCCCAAGCTCCGGTTAGTGCTAAACTGTATTTGCCGTTGGTCTTACGTGGCTTTAGCCGGCCGCCCGGCTTCCCCCTCTTTATCGGCCCGGCCATTCCATCACGCCCTGTCGCTTTTCAGGGTGAGGTCTTTTACACGACCTCAGTTCAAATCCCGAGTACACTTCCGATGAGTGGCAAATTCTACTTTTCATCTAAACCGGATCAGGTTAGCCCTGTGGTCGTTGATGATGACCTGGTTGTTCAGCAGAATGGCCTCAACCGGTTTATCTATCACTTCTCTCCCGGGGGACGACCGGTTCAATCGGCTATCGTTGAGGTTCCGCGGGCTACGATAGAGCAAATGGCCGGCCAGACGGTCATTGTCAAATACCGCGATGTCTATGCCGGCGTCGTCTATGCCAGTGAAATATGGCTTATCTGGATGCCATAGCGGTGACAAGCGCCCCCTCAATCGGCTCGAACTATCGATCGCTTAGGCAAGTTTCCGGCCATCGCCTCACGGACCACGTCCTACACGCCACGCATGATGCAGCCAGTGAATTAGACCTTGTCCTTACGTTACCGAAAATACCCTCAGTACCTATTGCCTCTTTCTTATTTCCCTTTTTGCGACTATAATCCCCAATAAACGTAATTGACGCACTACGACCTACACTCTACGTTTTATCCTCGCACCCCACTCAAGAGCCAAAATAACTAATCGTGAATGTGAGAAAAACCGTCTTGCCCCAATTAAGCCGTGGCGTAAGCCGTCCGTCGATCAGCCGGTGGCTTGGCCTAACGCTGATCATACTGCTGCTGCTGGGGCTGTCCGGCCGGCCCGCCGACGTCCAAGCGCAAAGCGGCAATATTCGCTTTGACCGGATTTCGATTGAAGATGGGCTGTCTCAAAGCACCATCTATGCCATCCTGCAAGACCGGCAGGGCTTTATGTGGTTCGGCACCCAAGACGGCCTCAACAAATTCGACGGCTACCGCTTCACCGTTTATAAGAATGATCCCGATGACCCGAACACCATTACCGATAATTTCATCAGAGCCATCTACGAAGATCACGCCGGCAACTTGTGGATCGGCACCAACGGCGGCTTGAATCGCTTCGATCCCAACACCGAAACCTTTACTCGCTTCCAACATGACCCTGATGATCCTCAATCGCTTAGCGACAACATTGTCCGGGCTATTTATGAAGATGAGGAGGGGGTGATGTGGTTGGGTACCGGCAGCGGCGGCCTCAACCGGTTCGACCCGGCCACGGGCGCGTTCACCACCTATCGCGCCGACGTCAATCGCGCCGGCAGCCTGAGCCACGACAATGTCTGGACGCTGTACGAAGATTCGACCGGGGTGCTGTGGGTCGGCACCGAAGGCGGCGGTCTCGACAAATTCGACCCGGCGACCGAATCCTTCATCGCGTATCAACACGATCCCAACAATCCGGCCAGCTTAAGCAACAATGATGTCAGCAGCATCATCGAGGACTCGACCGGGAATTTATGGGTGGGCACGGCCGGCGGCGGCCTCGATAAGTTTGACCGCTCCAAGGAAACCTTCACTGTCTACCACTTCGACGCCGAAGACCCAGCCAGCTTAAGTGACGATAACGTCCGCTACCTCTATGAAGATGGGGCCGGCCGATTGTGGGTCGGCACCCGGTCGGGCGGCCTCAACCGGTTCGATCCGGCCACCCAATCGTTCGACCGCTTTCTTAACGATCCCGCCAATCCGCACAGTTTAAGCGCCAATCACGTCGTCACCATCTATGAGGATCGAGGCGGGGTGTTGTGGTTCGGCACCAACGGCGCCGGCCTCAACAAGTTCAACCGGGCCAGAGAAGCCTT
>JAGRCC010000068.1 GCA_020433785.1 Anaerolineae bacterium | reverse complement strand
TGGTCATGCCGTATTTGAGGCAGTGCGCCCCGCCGGAGTTAAAAGCCACATTACCGCCGATGGTGCAAACCGGCTGGCTGGACGGATCGGGCGCGTAGTAGAGATTGTAACGGTCGGCGGCTTGCGAGATTTGCAAATTGACTACGCCCGGTTCAACCACGGCGATGCGCTGGTCCGGATCGAGCTTTTTGATGCGGTTAAGCCGGTTGAGGGCGATGACGATGCCGTCTTTGATCGGCAGCGAGCCACCTGACAAACTGGTGCCACTACCACGGGCGACAAACGGTATGCCGTATTGATGGCACAACCGCACCGTCTCGATGACTTCCTCCTGGGTTTCGGGAATCACTACAGCGGTAGGTTTGGTCTGGAAGGAGGTCAGTGCATCGGACTCATAGGCCAGCAATTGGACGCCTTGAGTCAGCAGCCGATCTTTGGGATAGACCTTTTGCAGGGCTGAGAAGAAAGGTTGATCGTTCAATAGACAACTCCTTTGGGCTATTGGGCGTACATTATTTGTTCGGTTGGTGAGGGTGGTAATTATTAGGAGATCAGGTTAGGTTAACCCGTGACCGTCACTTGGGTAAGTGACGGTCACGGGTGGAACGGCGTAAGTTCTTAGCCTCGGATAGATATTATATCCGAGGCTAAGGTTAAAGCAAAGACGAATTACGGCTCAGTCAACCATCTTGTAAGCCGGCAGAGTCAGAAACTCGACGAAATCCTCAGAGGTGGTGATTTCGTCAAAGAGTTGGGCGGCTTTTTGGTAAGTGCCGCCTTCAAAAGCGGCGTCGCCGACGTACTCGCGGATTTTGGGCAGTTCTTCTTGGAGGATTTGGCGGAAGAGCGGCACATCAACCTTGCGGCCGTCGTCCAACACGCCTTTGGGGCTGTTGATCCACTGCCAAATTTGCGAGCGCGAAATTTCGGCGGTGGCGGCGTCTTCCATCAAATTGAAGATGGGCACGCAGCCGTTACCGGCCAGCCATGAGCCCAGATATTGGATACCGACGTTGACGTTGGTGCGCAGGCCCGGTTCGGTGATGGGCTGTTCGGGTTCAAAGGTGAGCAGGTCTTGGGCGCTGATGTTGATATCCTCGCGCTTGCGGTCGATTTGGTTGGGTTGGGGCATAACGGTGTTAAAGGCTTCCAGAGCGATGGGCACCAGACCGGGGTGAGCTACCCAGGTACCATCGTGGCCGTCATTGGCTTCGCGTTCTTTATCGGCGCGGACTTTGGACAGGGCGGCTTCGTTGGCTTCGGGATCGCCCTTAATGGGAATTTGAGCGGCCATCCCACCCATCGCGTGGATGTTGCGCTTGTGGCAGGTTTTGATACATAACAGTGAGTAAGAACGCATAAAGTGGGTGGTCATCGTGACCTTAGCCCGATCGGCCAGGCAGAAATCATGGTTGTTGCGGAATTTTTTAATGCAGCTAAAGATATAATCCCAGCGGCCGCAGTTGAGACCAGCGGAATGGTCGCGCAGTTCGTACAGAATCTCGTCCATTTCGAAGGCGGCGAGGATGGTTTCGATCAGCACCGTGGCCCGAATGGAGCCTTGCGGGACACCGATTTCATCCTGCGCCATGACAAAGATTTCGTTCCACAGCCGGGCTTCGAGGTGGCTTTCCAGCTTAGGCAGGTAGAAATAGGGGCCGGAGCCGTTATCGAGCAGCGTTTGGGCGTTGTGGTACAGGTAGAGGGCAAGGTCGAAGATGCCGCCGGATACCGGCTCGCCATCGACCAGCATGTGCTTTTCATTGAGATGCCAGCCCCGGGGCCGGACCAGGAGGGTAGCGATTTCATCATTGAGTTCGTAATATTTGCCGTCGGCCTGGCTAAAGGAGATGGTGCGGTTGATGGCATCGCGCAGGTTGATGTGGCCATCGATGTTGTTGGCCCAGGTGGGGGTGCTGGAGTCTTCAAAATCGGCCATAAAGACTTTAGCCCCGGAGTTGAGGGCGTTGATGATCATTTTGCGGTCAACCGGGCCAGTAATTTCAACCCGTCGATCTTGCAAATCGGCCGGAATGGGGGCCACGGTCCAATCGCTGTTGCGAATGTCGGCGGTTTCGGGCAGGAAGTCGGGCAGTATGCCGGCGTCGATATCGGCCTGGCGGGCGGCGCGGCGGGCTAGCAGTTCGGCGCGCCGGGAGTTAAAGTTTCGATGCAGTTTGGCCACCAGGGCTAAGGCGTCCGGGGTCAAAATTTCGGCATATTCCGGGGTCACCTGGCCCAGTATTTGCACACCATCCGGGGTGACCAGATCACTCGTCGCTGAGGTACTCATAATTGTTCCTTTCTCTTTACAAAGAATTAAAATTTGTTAAATCAATGTGGGTTTACTCAGATCTGGAACAACAAAGTCAAAAAGCGCGAAGGTTTTACCTCGCGCTGAAAGAGAGCGGATTCGCAAGTGTCCTTAGGGGTGAATTGGCCAGCCCAAAGGGGCCTCTCTCTCTCAGCACGGGACCCAGCCTTATAGGCGGGCGGCAGCCGTGCCTAAATTCATTTTTACCCTTTGTAACTTTGAAGGTCCAAAACAAGAACGTTGGCTTTAGAGTTGTCGGTGATAGTCGAAGTTGTCTTTAGCGGTCATTAGGATATATGAAGAGTGAAGAGTCGTCAAGTATGTCCATATCGTATCTATTTAGCAGTCCAACGGCCGGCTCTTAATCACCATAACCGTGAGTCTAAGGACCGCTTATTTTTTTCGGCTTGGGCACAAGCGTCAATCACCTAAATCAACATTACCCGGCTTCAAATTGACCCCATTCTTGTACCACCAATCGAAAAATATCGGATTCGGTGATGACCCCCATAATTTTCTTCTGTTTGTTAACGACCGGCAGCCCGCTGATTTTGTATTCCAACATCATCCAGGCGGCCTCGCCAATGGTGGCATACGGCGAGATAGTGATGGGATTGGGGGTCATGAGTTTTCCTACTTTTAACTCTGAGAGCAGATAGTTCACTTCCCAAACACTGAGAGAGGTAGCTTCGGAGGGTTCGGCTTCGCGGACATCGCCAATGGTTAAAATGCCGACGAGTTGGTCGCCATCGACCACGGGCAAACGTCGAATTCGATAGTCAATCATCATTTGGTGAGCATCTGACAATTTGGTGTCAACGCCGATGGTGATCACATCGCGGGACATCCAGTTCTTGACTAGTTCCTTCTTCATAAATCATCGCCCCTTTGTGAAAATATTAACTTTTGACCTATTTTCACTATAAACCAAAAACCCCCCAGGGACACTATATAAGTGGGGGGTTTGAACCCTGGCGGGGTGACCAGTTTATAACCTGGCTACTTGACCAGGTTATGTTGTAGGGCATAGGCTACGGCTTCGGTGCGGCTGGTTGCATTGAGTTTAGAGAGAACATTACTCACATGAAAGCGCACGGTGGAGGGGCTAACAACCAGACGCTCGGCGATTTTAGAGTTATTGAGCCCTTTAATCATCAGGGCCAGCACCTCTTTTTCACGGGGGGTGAGGTCTTCGCCGATGAGGATACCGGTGGAATGGGGCGCGGTGGCGGTTTCAATGAGCGCCTGAGCGGCCTCGGGGGCCAGGGTAGGCCGGCCGGTGTGGGCGTCGCGGATGGCGTCGGCCAAGTCATCGGCGCCGACATTTTTGAGCAAGTAACCGATGGCCCCGGCTTCCAGGGCGCGATGGATGAGATTATCTTCTTTAAAGCTGGTCAGGGCAATCACATGAACATTCGGAAAGTTCTGGCGAATTTGCTGAGTGGCGGTCGCCCCATCCATTTCGGGCATAACCATATCCATCAGGATGACATCGGGTTGAATCTCGCCGCATAAACGGACTGCTTCGACGCCGTTGCTGGCCTCGCCGACCAGCTCCAGATCATCAAAGGCCAACAGAAAGGCCGATAATCCACTGCGGACCACGGCATGGTCATCGACAAGCATGACACGAATGGGGGTTGACTCACTCATAGACTCGTTCCATCGTTTTTGATAATTACCCAAGAATTGATCAGATCAATTCAACGTTGAAATTTAGCATTTGATATGCAATGTATGCTGTAAATAGACCCTACGGGCCATCTTGCGATTTGGCGGTTTTGTTGACCCAGGTTAGCGCGATCTCTGTGCCCTGATCAACTTCGGATATGATTTCCAAAATGCCGTCAATCGCCTCGGCGCGTTCGTGCATGATGGTCAGGCCCAGGCTGTTGGCTCTAACATTAGTCCGGTTAAAACCACGACCATCATCTATAATCGTTAATTTTACATAATCTGACTGACAAATCAACTTTACTTGGGCGCGTGTGGCTTGGGAGTGTTTCGCGACATTATTGAGCGCTTCCTGAGCCGTGCGGTAAAGCGCAATCTGCACTTCAGGTAGCAGCGAACATTCGCCTTCTGATTGGAGATCGATGGGGATTCTGGCCCGGCCGGTCACAGCCTCGGTGAGTTGTCGCAATAGCTCATTGAGGCCAACGTCAATCAGCCGGGACGGGCGCAGTTCCAGAAGCAATGTGCGCATTTCGGCTAAAGCGCCGCGGGTCAGTTGGCGCAGCTCTTCCAGGC
>JAGRCC010000826.1:4940-5158 GCA_020433785.1 Anaerolineae bacterium | reverse complement strand
GGTACTTCTCCAGCAAGTGGGGTTCGTACGCCCCCGTTCGGTCGCGCGGCACGGCCACTTTGATATCGCCCCCCGAACTTTTGACTGTCTTCGTTCGTTTCCCGTTGCGGCTGTTGCCACTGTTGCGCCCTTTGGCTTCGTACTTCTCATAGCCCAATTGGGCCGTCAACTCCCCTTCCAGCATCTGTTCCACGGTCCGGGCAAACAGTTGGGCCAGG
>JAGRCC010000826.1:0-4753 GCA_020433785.1 Anaerolineae bacterium | reverse complement strand
TACACCGCTTATTTTACATTGTCGTGACTGAACGTATTCGCATTACATTATTCCTTCAATTCTGTCAATTTTATTCTGTAATTTTTTTCACCGCTTTCGTCTAATAAATCCCAACATCTCAATTCATCCAATGAGGAATCTAAATCAAGCCCTCTCCTTTTTGCATATATAGGTAATAAATCTCTATCCCCCTGATCCCCCAATAATAGATCAAAAAAATGATATGCAGCCGGTGACAAAACCTCAGAAGCAAACCAATATCCTTCCATGTCTTCCGGACCTCCAGCTTGAGAAGGTGTTCGTTGCTCTTGCTCTTGACGCAGGCGATCCATTAGCTCCTCACGCTCCCTATCAAAAACTTCTTGGATATAATTATTGTGTTCTTCAGATTGTGACTGGTGAGTTGAACTCTCATCCCTGTCTTGGCCAGAGAGTTCGTCTTTAGAATCCATATCCCAAATCAGCGGGCTGATCTGAGATATAGGAACTAACCATGTGAATCATATCATACCCCAAAAATCCTACTTCAACCCATCAGAACTATTTAAATGCCTCTACGCCTCCCGGATGTCCTCCTCAATTATCTGCTCATCGCTACCCGGCCTTCGATTCTCCTACCGTATCCGCTGCGCGAGCTGCCTGTCGGCGCGGAGGTCAAATATGGCTCTGAGTTCAATAGGCCAGATCTCCATTTGCGCCAGTTTTTTATCTGACACAAACAACACGCTTGTTTATCGTTGTCCGTATTGAACGTTGTGGCACTCCCAACACCCTCACCCAAGTTTCCCCACCATCTCCTGTACTGTGGCCAGAAACTCCTGAGCTTGTTCCGGGAAGACCACGATACTGGCACGTTCCCGCTCTTGCCCCTCGCCTTTGAACCGAGTCTCAGTGATCACTAGAAGCGACTTACCTTCTTGCGTCTGTTTAAGGTCAAAAAAATACGTTCTGGCTCCGGATTTAACGGTTTTACTTTCGGTTTGATTGGTCATGCTGCTCACCTCCTTCCTATATCGACGATTTATAAACGAGCATAACAAATCGAAGAGCGAGATGCACGACTTGAATTTTATGGGATGCGTATTAGGTCTTCGATATGCTACCATAATGCTATGGCCGAACGCGAGAAAAAAGATTCACCGGACTGGGCTGAAAAGGAACGGCTCCAGGATTTAGATTGGATCAGGCAGAACGTGCATGTTTTCTGGCCGGCGGCGCAAACAATGTACCCGTCGTTTGGGCGGGGTGCGTTTGTGGTCGATGTCACAAAAGGGTATCCAAGTGAATTACAAGCCTTTGGGTACTTAGACCAGGCGGGGGTTGACCAGAGTGGGGAAGAGGATATCAAGAGACTTGTTAGAGAATATGAACCCAGAGAAGAATTTGTAACGACGCTGTTTAAGTCTGATGATCGGATTAGCAGCTACCGATTACGGGTGTTGGCGGCCGAAGGGGGAAGGGGCGAGCTGGTTGATAGATTAGAGGCTGATCAGTCAACTAAAGCTAATTCAGAAACGTCTTTGGCGCCGCCCAGCATCGAAACGTTAATGGCTTGGGCGGATGAGGGGGTTTGTGAAGCGGCATGCCCATACAATTGTGTCGTGGAACCCGATGGGACGTGTCAACATGGCAATCACAGTTGGTTGATTGAATTGGGACTGATATGAACGGCTTGCTATGAGCATTAAGAAGTGCAGTTATCACAATTTTGCTTTATGAATTGGTCTCGGGTTCTAACCTGGTGATCGTTTCGACCTGGTCAAAATGTTGATCATAACTATAGATTGTTTGTATTCGTCGTCGTTCAATGTGCGCCACAGATAAACAATCTTCAAAATCGATACCCAGACGGGCAAATAGGTCAAGGGCATACAATACCACATCTTTATTTTCCACCTTAAGACCACGAATAGCCAAAATTGGCCGCAGGCGGTTCTTGATCTCCATCGGCGGCAAGTTATATACGGTCTTTGAAGACATTACGTAGACCACCTCGGCGATCACCCAGTCGGCCGTCACCAACGATACCTCGTCGCGAGCTGCTTTCTTGAACAACTCAAAACACGCCTTGGCTTTTTCCGGGTGGTCATTGGTTAAATGACGCAGAAAGATATTGGTATCGACAAATTGGGCTGCCACGTTATTGATTCAGCTTAGAAATAATCTGTTGAGCGCGTTCCTCCTTGGCCTGGTTTAACAACGCCTCAAAGTCTTCCGGCCGGTTCGCCGGGGGCACCGAACCGAAGGTATCTTCAAAAGACATTGGCATCGGTTTGACCATCAAGTCATCTTGGCTAACGCGGATCACCACTTGGCTTTTGGGGGTTATCTTTAACCACTTGCGAGCTTCTTGGGGAATGGTAATCATACCCTTGGGGCTAACCGAGCCAATATATTCTCGCGTTTGGTGGTTGGTTGCCTGATCAGTGGCAAGTGGGGTATTCATTACTAGACATCATATCAAATCACGGTAGGCCGTTCAAGGGGTAGTTGTCATGTAGGCAATGTGGTATACCAATCGTGGTTGGTATATTGAGGTGGAGACGAGTACCCAATCGCCAACAGTTTACCACTTGAAATTCTCGCATAATTTGGTTACGATAATTGGAATTAAAATAACCAGATTTTGATTTATGTCAGACACCGCTTTTGCCATTATTAGCACTCCCGACCCATCATCTGCTACCGTTTTCAAACGCCTGATGGCTGCCAAAGGCACGGACATCACCCGCCGCTCGTATGCAATGGACTTGCGCAACTTCGCAGCCTTCTTGGAGATACCGCGAGTAGGGGATCAGCATCCGCTGACCCAGGTGCCGGACACATCCTGGCAACAATTAGACACCACCCACATCGCGGCCTACCTCGAACACTTGAAAAAGTCGGTCAGCCCCAAGACTACTCGGCCGTACTCCACGGCCACGATTGCCCGGCGCATGACGGCGGTTCGTGAATTCCTCACCGAAGCCGCTTACTTAGGTTTGTTTCCTCGCGAAAAGTTGAGTTACCTCAAAGACCGTTTGTCCACCCCAGAAGTTACCCACGAACATCACGCTGGCATTGCCCCGGACGAACAAAAACAATTATTGGAGTTGGCTATGAAGCAGCCTGGATTGAAGGGCTTGCGTGATTACGCGCTTTTTCGGTTATGGTTGGACACGGGTCTACGCCGGGAGGAGATGGCCAGCCTCAAGGTGGAGGACCTGACCGTCAAACAGGGGATACCCACTTTGGTGGTGCGTCGGGGCAAGCGGGGCCGACTGCGGGAGATTGGCCTAGAAAGCTACACCGCTTATGTGATCAAAGAGTGGCTGACCGCCTCAGGCCAGCTTGACCACCCAGACCGGCCAATGTTTTGCCAACTGCGCAAAGTAGGCAGAAAAGATGATGCCACTTATGGACCGGTTGAGCCGGACAAGCATCTTACCGGAATGGCTTTATACAAGGCGGTGCGCTGGTATTGCCAAAAAGCCAGCATTGACAGTGACATTACCCCGCACTCATTCCGGGTCAGTTTCACCACTGATGCTCTGGCTGGCGGTGCGCCTATCCAACATCTTCAGGCCGCCGGCGGTTGGACCACCAGCGCCATGATTACTCAGGTGTATGACCGTAATCGCTACCTGGAGCCGGTGGCTCGGTACAGGAAAACCATCTTGCCACAGCGGCAGTCATTAACGGCCTATGTTGAAACCGAATACGCCAAAATGCAGGAAAAACGATAGCTATCTGACAGATAATTGCCAGGTATTAGAACCAATTAAATCGTATGCTATGAATCACCCCATCTCTCAATCCCAACCGGTTGTAGAAATCTTCCAAGGCTCGTTATTAGCCCACCGAGAACTCTGGCAGGTGGCGCTGAAAAATCGCTACCGCAAAACCTGTTTTTTGGCCGAAACAGGCGGCAATCAAAGAATTCGAGCTCTCTTCCGTCAGATAGGCATGCGACTTAATCAGCGCGGCTGGTCTGTCTATACCTGGACTCCCATAACCGGGGTGCGGGGGAGTCTGCAAAAGCAATCGTAACTATGCAAAAAGTCCATCAACTCAGCTTGATCAATAAAGATACTCAGTTGCTTGAGCAATGGGAGCATCTGCCTGAAAAGTTTTCCTCAATTCTGTTTGAGCGGATGTGTTTGGAGAGTATATTAAAACAAAGAGTGGTCATTAGAGGTGATATTATGAACCACTCATCACAAAGTCGCTAGTGGATAAGAGGCTGGAAGTGGCTCTGTCATTCCGTTTCAAGCGCGCGACGAGCGGACTTCCAACTGAGGCAGCGGTAGCGTCAAACCGTGCTCGTCAAAGGCCATCTTGATTTTCTCCTGCAAATCCCACCGGGCCGCCCAGTAGGCGTCGCTCTTGACCCAAGGCCGCACATTCAAATGGATGGCCTCCGGCGCCAAATCCGCCACCGTCACCGTGGGCGGCGGGTCAGCTAGCACGCGAGGATCGTCGTGCATGGCCGCCATCAAAACCGCTCTGGCCTGGCGAATATCGTTGTCGTAGCTGAGCCGAATGATCAAATCGACCCGCCGTTTTTCCCGAATGGTGAAATTAAAAATCGGCCCCTGCAAAATCAGGGTGTTGGGCAGCATAACCTCAACATTGTCCCGTGTTCTTATAACCGTACTGAGCAGCCTTATCTCCTCAACATAGCCGATGATCTGGCCCACTTCAATGCGATCATCTTCTCGAAAAGGCTGATCGATCGCCAGCCGGATACCGGCCGCCACATTTTGCAAGCTGT
>JAGRCC010001175.1:600-2563 GCA_020433785.1 Anaerolineae bacterium | reverse complement strand
CATAATATCCTCTTTTATCTGATTGATCGTAATTTTTTAGCGTTATTTCAAGATTTAGCTAACATTGCATTCGACTTTTGGGCCGCCACGCTGGAGCTACTACGCAACATGTCGATCCCCAGCCATACGAACCACACGATCTGACCCAGCCCAAAAACCATCGCCCCCAGCTCGCCGAGGGCCGGGACAACCGTGATGATGCCCGCCACTCCGATCATCAGACCGAAGTAGTTCAGCGCCCTGGACAGCCCGCCTGTCTGTAGCGCGGCCCAACTGACCAGAAGCACCCACAGCCCGCCGACCAGCTCAACGCCGCCGCCTAAGCCTTCAAATACCGGGTCAATCGCCGACCAGACCGTCGCGGCTTGAGCCGGGTCTTGGCCGTAGAGATCGACGACGGTCTCCATGCCGATGATAAAGATCATGCCGCTGGCAATCACCAAGCCAGCCCAGATTAGCCCGAAGGCGGTCGCTGTCGCCATCATTGCCGGCGCATCGGCCTTCAAGCGCTCGTGAAGCGCCAGCGCCAACACCACCAGAGCGACGCCGAAAACCACATAGATGACCAGCGTAATGAGGTGCATGGCGGCCTGATTGTCCATCAGTAAGGCCACCTTCTGCACCGGATCGATCACACCGGCATAGTCCACGACAACGATAAAAAACACAATACCTACAACATAGGCCATGGCCTCGTACAGAGCGGCAATGCCGCCCAACTTCTGTAAATCTTTCATTCTAATTCTCCTTTTCTGGATGATATTGAAATGTTTTGACAAATCGGATTTGGATATAACTGTGGTCGCGTCACTGACAATATCTGGTTTGGAGCGTCAAAGTTTACTTTGACCGTACTGTGAATGACAAAGCAATCTTTGTCGCTCCGCTGTATTTTCATTGTCGGTGTCGTCTCGGTTCAGACTGTCGGACTTATTTGTAGCTGTACTTCTTTTTTGAGGTGGTACTTTACAATACGTCCGCCTAGAATAATAGTTGTCTATCGACCCGTTCGTCTTAAGCTTCTACCGCTTTGACTGGCGTAGTCTTTGGGGCAATGCGGTCAGTTCCCTGTGGCACACTTACCCCTTTCACCAGCAGCCACACGGCCATCGACAATTCCCCGATAAAGGCCGGCACGAAAACAACCAGGGCGAATATGCCTTCATAGTTGTCGTAGTTAGGCCAAAGTAAACCGGCAAAACTATCCACTAAATAGCCTAAAGAGGCAAATATCAACAAGCCGCCCAGAATGCGAGGTAAGTAACCTGACTTGAAAACCAGATAGCCCAGAACCAGCAGACTAAGGCCAAAAAACACCATGCCAATCGAATAGCCAATGCTATGCCCATTGAGGAAGAACAGTACCAGCGCATCCAGTTGATCCGCGCCAAAGACGGACAAGTAGTCAGCGCCGCTTAAAAGCTGCAACACAAAGAAAAGATTAAGCAGGTTGAGGCCCAAAATAGTAGCCTGGCCCAGTCTGAAAAACGCCGCCAGTAAGGACAGCGCCTGACTGACCGGTTTGAACAGTACATAAAAAATCAGGGCCAAGGCGATATCACTCAAAATCATGATCAGATCGCCGGCAATACCCAGTCGGAATAGTCCCTCCGAAGCCATAACGTTACTGGCTGTGGCGGTGGCGTCGCCGGGTACAATCAAACTCTGTCGCACCACAAATTCAGCGAAGATACCGGCGACGATGATGGTTAGGTACAACACTCCGGCCACTCTGGCGGTTTTATTATTTAAGCCCATTTTTTTCTCCCTTTGAATGCTACTGATGAGGCGCTGGCCTCAATTTACGATTTGCCACCCGACGCATCTGCCTGGCCGGGGTCAACCCGAACGACCGACAGCAACGGCATACCAATATCACGCACTTTTCTCAGCAAGCCATGCAGCGCGGCTTGGTCGACCACCGGGCCGGTTAACAGCGTCTCGCCGTTGTCTTCCAGCGTAA
>JAGRCC010001175.1:0-491 GCA_020433785.1 Anaerolineae bacterium | reverse complement strand
GTTGAGTTTGTTTGACATGACCTTGCCCCTTTTGTAGCCGGTCGTAACCGTCGGGTCACTTGATGAATATGCCACTATTATAGGGGTTACAAGGTATGGCCGTATAGATACTAAAGTATTGTTTGGGGGTATTGTTGGGAGAAAAGCGTTCAGCCTTTAGCTGTCAGCTATCAGCTTTTTTCATGTTGACCAAATGTCGAGCTACAAGGCTGGTAGCGATGGCTCAAACGCTGTCTTTCGTGATAAAACTGACGGCTGAACGCTGATAGCTGAACGCTTATATTCTAGCTGCTATTTTACGCTCGTTTCGAAACCGGAATCCATATCTCGCTTCTAAAAGTCGGAGAAGTTACATCTTTGTGTTCGTTCCACAGAATTTCCGGACCGGCGACTTGCTCATAGCCTGAAGTAGGAAACCACTCCGCATAGATCCGCCCCCAGATATTTTGCAGCGTCTCCGGAAATGGTCCAACCGACTCGAACACGGCCCA
>JAGRCC010000825.1 GCA_020433785.1 Anaerolineae bacterium | reverse complement strand
GGCGCTTTTTCTCAAGTTGTAACCAATTTGGTTATGAATTCGATTAAACATGGCTATCCCCAGGGCGACCAGGGGCAGATGCGGTTTTGGGTGCGTCGGGATGCAGGCCAGGTTACTTTGGAATATACTGACGATGGCTGTGGCATTACCCCGGAGAATTTGAGTAAAATATTTGAGCCGTTTTTTACCACTGCCCGGCGTGGGGGAGGGACCGGGTTAGGCTTACACATAACCTACAACCTGGTTACTCAAAAATTAGGCGGAACCATCCGCTGTGAGAGCGAGGTGGGCCAATACACCAAATTCATCATTGGTTTGCCGATTGAAGCTCGAAAAACGTCGCCTTTATAAAGTCTTGTCCCACTCGTGCTTAAGCAGCCCATAAAGAACGGTATCCCACCACCGGTCTTTAAACCGCTGATTCTCGCGCAGTTGTCCCTCATAAGTAAATCCCAGCTTTGCCAAAACCCGACGAGAGCTAACATTGTTGGCAATCACGGAAGCCGAGACCCGGTGTAACTGCAAGGTATCAAAGGCAAATTTAACGATTGCCCCGGCCGCTTCTGTGGCGTAGCCTACGCCACAATAGTGTGGGTTGATTTCGTAACCTATCTCACCCTCAAAGGAGATATCCTTGTTTTTACGCAGCCCACAGGAGCCAATCAACCCCCTGGTTTCCTTTAATTCAACGGCTAATTGAAATTTCACGCGGGGCTGGTCTGTCTGCCACTCGATTAGTTGGTGCAGAAAGCTCTCTACCTGACTGCGGGTTCGCCGGGGCCACGGATAATAACGTAGATAGGCCGGGTGGGTTTGGTAAGCCAGAACGGCGGCCAGGTCATGAATATGGTATTCACGCAAAATAAGTCGGTCTGTTTCTAGTTGCACGGCTTTTTTTTCATTGCCTGATGATATGGCGAGCATTGCCATAGGCTGGGTAACCGGCACGTTGTTTCATCAAGCGCCAGTTACCCAAATAGTCCCCATTGTCTGATTATACGGCCAGGGCCGCCTTGGCCCGCTTGGACTCTCTGGCCCGTTGGTTCTTGTCCAAAACCCGTTTGCGAATACGCAGGTTTTTCGGCGTTACTTCCAACAGTTCATCGTCGGATAGATATTCAATGGTCTCATCCAAACTCATTAACCGGGGCGGCGTCAGCGCCACGTCGATATCACGTACGGCGCTGCGCATGTTATTGAGTTGCTTCTTTTTACAAACATTCACCTCAAGATCGCCGGGGCGTTGGTGCTCGCCAACCACCATACCTTCATAAATATCGACGCCAGGGCCGACAAACAGAATACCGCGCTGCTCGGCGTTTTGAATGCCAAAGGTGGTTGACACGCCCGCTTCCCAGGCCACCAATGAGCCTTTCGAGCGGGCCTCGATCATCCCGGCCACCGGGCCATAGCCGTGGAAAATGGTGTTGATCGTGCCCATACCCCGGGTCGCGGTGAGAAACTGATACCGGAATCCCAACAGTCCGCGTGTGGGCACAATATACGTTAAACGGGTCGCGCCGTCGTTGGTGTTTTCCATGTGGATCATCTCACCGCGCCGCTTGCCCAACATTTCCACCACCGCGCCCACCGTTTCCGCGGAGGTTTCGATAAAAGCCTCCTCGTATGGTTCTTGCAGGGTTCCATCCGGGCCTGGTTTGATAATCACCTCCGGCCGAGATACTTGAAATTCGTACCCTTCCCGGCGCATCGTTTCGATGAGAATAGCCAGGTGTAACTCCCCTCGTCCGGATACGGTAAAGGTATCGGCGCTGTCCGTTTCATCCACCCGGAGCGCGATATTGTGTTTCAATTCCTCAAATAGCCGCTCACGCAGCCGGCGCGAGGTACTCCATTTGCCTTCGCGGCCGGCAAACGGCGAGGTATTAATGGCGAAAGTCATCCGCACGGTCGGTTCTTCCACTCGAATCGACGGCAGCGGTACCGCATTTTCGGGATCGGCTAACGTATCACCGATCGACACTTCCTCTAACCCGGAAATGGCCACTATTTCGCCGGCTTCGGCCTGCGGCACTTCCTTGCGATTTAAGCCTTCATGTACATACAGATAACGCACTTGGTCCGAGAAGCGTTCCCCGTTGGGCGTTAACCGGACAATGGGCGCGCTTACACGCACCTGCCCGGCAAAAATACGGCCGATGGCCGTCAAGCCGCGATACGTATCGTAGCTCAAGGTGGTGACCAGGATTTGCAAAGGTGCATCCGGGTTAGCCTCCGGCGGCGGCGTTTCGCGCAGGATCGTTTCAAACAACGGTTGCAGATCGGGCTGAAGCTCAGGGGTCAGTCCGGCCCGGCTGGTGGTGGCGACGGTATACACCACCGGAAAGTCAGCCTGTTCCTCGGTTGCGCCCAGTTCGATAAACAAATCGAAGGTCTCATTGAGCACCCGATCGACATCGGCATCTTTTCGGTCGATTTTGTTGATGACCACGATGGCTCGATGGCCCAACTCTAGCGCCTTTTTCAGCACAAAACGGGTTTGGGGCATCGGCCCTTCGGCGGCGTCAACCAGCAGCAGTACGCCATCGACCATATTGAGCACGCGCTCCACTTCGCCGCCAAAGTCGGCGTGGCCGGGCGTATCGACAATATTGATTTTGACCAACTGCTTCGTCGCCGGGTCTTCAATGGTAATCGCCGTGTTTTTGGATAAGATGGTAATCCCCCGTTCGCGCTCTAAATCATTCGAGTCCATCACGCGCTCAGCTACCTGCTGGTTGGTGCGAAACACTTTGGCCTGCCGAAGCATGCCGTCAACCAGTGTAGTTTTGCCGTGATCAACGTGGGCAATAATCGCAATATTTCTAAGATCGGTTCGTTGTGTCATTATCTTCCTTTATATCCAACGTCTTGGTTTCAAGACCTAATAATTTCAGTTGACGGGCATAAAAAAAGAGCCTTTTTGGCTCTAGCCCCTTAAATGGTTTTACGGGTTTAGCCTGACGGAGGCGTTATCTATGGCCATCCGTTTTAATTATCTACAAAAGTGTGGGATGGCGGCTTTGCCTCGTTTGGCGGTGACCGGCATTAATATTCCGATTCACTGCGTGGCTTTACTTATATTTTAGCCTAAAATTGCATTCTACCAAAATTTATGGGTCACTATTCAGCGATGTCATTTCGTAGCCGTAGGCGGAGAAATCCCTACAACGTTCGGTTGCAAACGGGCATCTCAGGGATTTCTCTCTCCTTCAGCCTGCCCTGAGCGTAGTCGAACGGATCGCTCGAAATGATATGCCTAGGTAGTTACTAAAAAATCATTTTGCTTCGCCTTATTTTATGCTAAACGCCTCTGACGGTTGCATAGCCTCGATAACCGGCGCTGACCGCCGCGATTGACCCGGCGAACTGACCATCCACCACACCGGCCAGATGCCGGCTATAGCGGCTGCAGCGGCTAACAAGAATAGACCGGTCACCCCGAACCACTCGAAGATAGGCGCTAGCAGCCACGCGCCCAAGCCAATACCGGAGTCGAAGCCCAGATAGAAGACCGCGCCCGCTCGACCACGTTCATTAGCCGAGACCTGCCCCACGTGAATGGCAATGAGCAGCGGATGTAAAATGCCCGACCCCGCAGCCACCAGAAACGCGGCTATAAACAGATGAACCGGGGCGGCGGCCAGGGCAAACCCGCCTAACCCCGCCGCCAGCATCAAGAAGGCCATCGTCAGGGTTAACCCCTGGTGGACGCGATCCAAGAGGCGACCGGTGAATAATCGGGTGATGATAATGCTGATGCCATACACGGTGTAGACCAGTCCGGCCGAGCCAAGCTCCCGGCGTTCGGTCAGCAAAGGGATAAATTGAAAAAAGGTGCCAAACGCCAAGCCAAACAGCGCCGCGATGATTAGCGGCAGGCGCAGCCGGTTGGCCAGGCTTAGCATATCGCGCCAAACCGAGTGCGGCAGCGACTCTGGCTGCTGTGGCTCTAGCCGGGGTTGGTCAACTCGCAAAGCCAGCACGCCGCCCACGGCTGCCAGCGCGCCGGCCAGCCAAAATGCGCCGGTTAACGTCAAACTGTCGAGGATAGTGCTGACGAGGGCCGGCGTGATGGTCATCGCCACATTGGCCGCCACGCCGAAGATGGCCAGCGCGGAGCCACGCTTTTCGGGCGTCGCCAGGTCAGCAATAAGCGCTGTCGCGGCGGTGGTAAAGGCTACATAGCCGGTGGCTTGTAAGATGCGTAAGCTAAAAAGAAGCCACGGCTGCGTGGTAAAGCCCACTCCAACCGAGCCAATAATGAGGGATGCGGTCCCCATCAGCATGACTTGTCGCCGCCCCCAACCGTCGGCCAACATACCGGCGATAGGCCGCACCAACAGCGACGTAATACCCAACGCGCCCAAAACCAGACCCACCTGCCAGTCGGGCAGACCCACCCCGGTCAGGTACAGCGGCAGTGGAATCATCAATGTATAGAACGCCGCAAAAAAAAGCAGCGTCGCCACCCAGATTGACCAGTAATTTTTGCTCATCGGCATAATGGTATCTGCCCTGATCTACTCTTATTCACCAGGTGAGAAAGTAACTATACTGAGATTAGTTCGAAAGCAGAACTTTTGCATAAATTGCCGGTCATGCCCGAGTGTCTTTATCGGGCATCCATCAAGGGCAACAAAGATAGATTCCCGCTAAGCTTGTCCTTGCGTAGGCGGGGAAGCATGCGGGAATGACCGGCCCGAAAGTTTCGTTTTTATT
>JAGRCC010000824.1 GCA_020433785.1 Anaerolineae bacterium | reverse complement strand
GCCATGATCTGATGCACACCGTTCAGGCCGAGCGGGCATTGATGCAGCCCTACATCCAGGGTTGCGGCCCGTGGCAGAGCTACTTCCGCGATCATATTGTGACCGCATAATCGTTGATATGAATAGGGAAAAATATGGCCTATAACGAGATTTTGACTAACCGCGTGAGAGCGGCGCTGGCCCATATTCCACAAGTTGAGGAGAAAAAGATGTTCGGTAGTTTAGCTTTTATGGTCAATGGCAAAATGTGCGTTAACGTCGGCCAAGATAGGATAATGAGCCGGATTGACCCCGAACTCCATGAGCAAGCCCTACAGAGAAATGGAACTCAAACAGTGGTCATGGGCGGGCGAGAATATAAAGGGTACATCTATATAGATGAAGAAGCCATAAAATCACCAGACGATTTTGACTATTGGATAGGACTTGCCCTTGACTACAATAAAAAAGCGAAGGCGTCACCAAAAAGAAAGAAGAAGTAGATTCTTTAGGGACTATCACTGTTTTTATCCAAGCCTTCGATACTGCGCCGGGGGAAGGCCGATCTCTCGCTTGAAAGCCTTGCGAAAGGCTGCTTCTGACTCATAACCAAGTAACTCCGCAATAGTCTCCACGCTAACCTCGTTCTTAAGAAGGCGAGTCGCCCTGATCATGCGCCAGCGGGTGAGGTAGGTCAACGGTGGCTCGCCCACCAGTTGGGTGAAACGGGCCGAGAAGGCGGAACGCGAAAGCGCCACCGCCTCAGCCAATTCCTTGACCGTCCATTTATGTTCGGGCGACTGATGAATCAGACCAAGGGCCGCACTGACGGGCTGGTCGCGCAACGCCCCCACCCACCCCATCGACGTATCAGCCTGTTGTTCGATCCAACGCCGGATGACTTGAATAAAAAGCAATTCGGTCAAACGATTGAGCATGACCTCTCCGCCCGGTTGCTGTGAAGCCGATTCACGAATAATCAAACGCATAATATCAGCGAAGCCTGGCTCCATATGCCCCTGTGCCCCGGGAATGTGGATGAGTTGGGGTAATCGATGCAACAGCGGAAAATTATTGGGATAATCGAAATGGAAAGCGCCACAGAGCAGCAAGGGCTTTAGCCCCACGCCTTCACGGTCGACGACCTGGATCCCTCGTTGCGGATTGTAGTCCAGATGGACCAGCCGCGTCAGGGGTGACGTAGGGTCGTCGTAGAGCGAGTGCGGATGACCGGTCGGGAACAGCAAAACATCACCGTCCTCAACGCGGATTGGCTCGGCCTCCCCTTCAACCTGCAAGTAGGCTACTCCAAAACTAAGCACGTGGAACATGCTGTCTTTGCTGGCGGCAAAATCATAGCGCCAGGGCGATGCAAGCTCCCGGCGTGACGACAGCCAGCCTTTCAGTTCAAGCGTATTGAGTACATCGGTCAGGACATCCATACTTAACTCCAATTTGGACGATTAGACATATATTGAGGATATTATGGCATAGATTACCTCAAAGAACAAGTGTATAATGACCATATCAGAACAAATATTCTAAACCAAACGCTTGAAGCAATCAGCAGGAGGGCTAATGATCCTTCAACGCAAGCATATTGAATATCATTAAAAACAGGAGAAAATCATGAGTGATAAAAATTTTACAACGAGCTTTTCAGTCGACCAAAGTCCGGAAGAAGCCTTCGCGGCCATCAATAACGTTCGTGACTGGTGGTCGGAAGAAATTGAGGGTAGGACCGACGAACTCGGTGAATTTAACTACCACTACCAAGATATTCACCGCTGCACCATCAGAATCACCGAACTTGTACCGGGTAAAAAGGTGGTTTGGCACGTTGTGGACAACGACTTTAACTTCATAAAAGACAAGAGCGAGTGGAAAGACACCGACATCGTCTTTGAAATTGCCCGGAAGAGCGACCAAACAGAAGTTCGCTTTACACACGTGGGCCTCGTCCCCGCCTACGAATGCTACGACGTCTGCTCGGACGCTTGGGGGACCTACATCAACGGCAGCCTGCGCAACCTGATTACCCAGGGTAAGGGTCAGCCCAACCAAAATGAACAGATTGCCGATAAACACGGCCTAGAACACGCCTAGAAATGCCAGGCTATAGACCGATGCCCGGCGCTTAATAACCAGACTTTGCCAAGATAATTCAATTTCCGCGCCTAAACTTACATCTAATCAAAAAATTGGAGACAATCGTGAACAGTCAAAACTATACGACTGCCTTCTTGGTAGACCAAACCCCTGAGGAAACTTTCGCGGCCATCAACAATGTCCGGGGATGGTGGTCAGAAGATATTGACGACAGAACCGATAAACCCGGCGGTGAGTTTACGTTCCACTCCGGCGACCTGCACCACAGCACCCAGAAGATTACGGAATGGGTACCCGGCCAGAAAGTGGTCTGGCACGTTGTGGACAGCCAGATTAACTTCGTCAAAGACAGGGCCGAGTGGACAGGCACAGATATTGTCTTTGAGCTTACTCGGAAGGACGGCCAGACCGAACTCCGCTTTACCCATGTCGGCCTTGCTCCAGTCCTCGCCTGCTACGGTGACTGTTCAGACGCATGGAGCTTTTATATCAACGAGAGTTTGCGAAGCTTGATTACGACAGGTAAAGGGCAGCCCAATCGGTCAGAATGAGCTAAGGAAAACAGTTGGGACAAGTGAATAGTTTCGGGTCTACACCGTTGGGACGACGTATCTCGACCGCTGGCCG
>JAGRCC010000823.1 GCA_020433785.1 Anaerolineae bacterium | reverse complement strand
GATCAGTTTCTGGCGCATCTTGTAGCGGGTAGCGGTGCCGCGTCTGCCAAACTCTTGCCGATCTTCCCGACGCTGCTCACGCCGTGCTTGTCTTCGCTCTCGACCTAACATGATGTTTCTCCTTTCAACTGCAATATATTAGTGAAATTTGTTATCCCGGCATTCACGCTGCATTAGCGGTCTGCCTTATTGCCTTACTTGACTGACGCTTCCCCAACTCGCCCGCACCGGGCAGCAGCAGGACCATCATCAATACCGCTCCAACCAGTACCATAATCAGCACGTTGGGATCGGTGAAGTTATCCCCGGCAACAACCATGGCTGCGGCGATGTTGCGCTGCGCAGTACCCAGACCCAGCACCGAACGCGACTCTGCATTGGGGGCCAGTAAGTAGCCGATGACAAACGAGATAGCAATGAAGATTAATGCGCCCAAAATTGCACCGCTGCCAATTGTTCCTAGTATCGTGCGCCAGTTGAGGAGTAGCATCGTGGCAATCAAGCCTATCAGGCCAAAATTAGAAGCCTGCGCAAAGGTTGGCTGCAAGTCGGCGGCGGTTTCCGGGTAACAGGCTTTGATGAACAAACCGATGCCCAGTGGCATTAACATTAACACCACCAGCGACGACGCTATAGCCAGCGGGTCGACCGACACCCCCGTCAGTAGCAGCGGCAAGACGAGCGGTACATAGATGACGGTGGTTACCATAAGCAGGACCATCAGACCAACACCCATGGCAATGTCACCTTTGGCCATCTGGACTAGTTTGGGAAGAAAAGGCGCACCGGCGGCGGTCGCTAGCAGGATCAGGCCAATGCTAAACGGTTCGTCCATAGGAATTAGCAGGTTGATGAGGTAGGCAAGGAGCGGCACCAGAACAAAGTTAGCCAACAGCACCCGCACCACCATGTTTACGTCTCGCAGGGGAGCGGTGATCTGTTGCATGGTTAAACTCAGCCCTAGCGCTAGCATGCTGCCGACCACAAAAACAAGCGTAAAAATGTCGGACAACACCTCAATTATTGCGGACATGCCCAGCTCTCTTTCTCATATGCCCCCCGGCTTTAAATTCGAGGTGGCTTTTCCGGATAAAAGCCATTTCCAAAAACGATCTGATCGTACTGCCAGAGCGCCTGGAAAAAGCGGCGCACATCTGACTTGTGACCACGTTCGACTTCCCCCAAACCGCTAATGATTTCACCCACTGTCCGATGACCATCAATCGCGTCGTAGAGCTTTTTCTGCAAGGCATCGACCGGTAGATAGAGATCGGGATAGGTGTGGGAGCGGTTGATGAGTACGGCCGCCGCCCCAGGCGGCAGCTTCTGCGTGACACTGATGGTTTCGGGCAGGCGAATGGGGACATAGGTCTGCCAGTCGTCATTGTTGAATTGGATTGACTCGCCGGGGGTTGAGCCATCGGCGCGATAAGCAACCAAACTGTGCCGCAGCATCGTCCCCCGGAACAGTTCGACCGCGGCATACTGCTCGCGTTGGGGCAGTTGGTTTAAGCGGGCGCTGTGGGGCGTGGCCGCCAGCGCGCCGCATTGGGGCAGGTAGGGCGCTTGCCGGATCCAGCGCCCAAAGGTCAGGCCGCAGCGCTCAAGGAAATCCAAAAGCTGCGGCACGGTGTAGGCCCGATCCATCGGGTTGAGCAGCGCGTCGGCCAGGGCGTCTTTTCGCTGAAAGTCGGGCGAGTCGCCCAGAAGACGGGCTAAAGGATGATCGAGCGGCAGGGCCATCAGCGCCGCCGCGAAATCGTTGATGTCCTGGTCGGTATGGCCCAGTTCCAGCCGGCGGGCGTACTCTTGCAGCATATAAATGCCGCTGCGGCCGTAGGCGGCATACACCATCAAGTGCATTGCACCGTCCGGTTTGAGGAGCTGACGCAAGGCGGACAGTCCGGCATCCGGGTCGGGCAGGTGGTGCAAGACGCCAGTGCAGATAATGCGATCAAAGCGGCGTTCCAGTTCGGCCGCCCGCTCAATGGGTAGTTGGCGCAACTCCAGATTGCCCAGCTTGTATTTACGCTGAAGCGTTGCTGTTTGTAGAATGCTGGTCTGGCTGACATCGATGCCCACCACCCGCGCTTCCGGCAGGCGCAGCGCATATTTTGCCGCCTGGGACGTGCCGCAGCCGGCAACCAGGATGGCTTGATCTTCGCGGTAAGGTTTATCAGGAAAGAACAGATGGAAATCGGCGCGGCGTTTTGTTTGGTCCTGCCAATCAGCGCGATATTTATCCAAACTGGTCACCGGTGGTGGATAAGGATGCTGGTCGTAGAAGGCACGTACCTGATCAGCGACCACCGAATGGTTTATTTCATATAGTTTCATAACCGGACCTGTTGCCATAATTGGATCTGGTTCCCGGCCGGGAACCAGATCCCTAATCAGTGGGGGTGCTTACCCGGCCCCTTGCATAGCCTCCTCCATCTTCTCCAGGATCTGGTCAACGGAGAAGCTGGCCGGCTTCATGCGTGGCGGGAACTCCTGGAACGTCTGTAGGAATTGGGCCACGATTGCCTGCCCGGCATAGACCAAGTAGACATGATCAATCACCCAATCCCAATAGGTATTGGAAGTAATATCGGCCCGCTCATAGGGATCGGTCCGCAGATTGAAGAATTTCGGAAAGCGGAGCGGCACAAAGGGATTTTGCCATATCTCTAGCGTCCCCTGCGCCCGTTGCTCGGCAAAAACCAATTTCCAATTGTCGTAGCGCAAGCATACCAATTCTCCATCATCAGAAAAGTAGATAAAGCCTGGACGTGGCCCTTTTTCTTCCTCTCCGGTCAGATAGGGCAAGAAGTTATAGCCGTCGATATGAACCTTATATTCCTTGTCACCAATCTGGTGACCTGCCTTTAACTTTTCTTTAATATCCGGATCGCCGGCCGCTGCCAGAATGGTGGGCAACCAATCCTGGTGGGCGATAATCTCGTTAGAGACCACGCCCGCCGGAATCTTGCCCGGCCACCGGATCAATTCCGGCACCCGGAAGGCCCCTTCCCAGTTGGAGTTTTTCTCACTCCGGAAGGGCGTCATACCGGCATCGGGCCAGGAGTTCATATGGGGGCCGTTGTCGGTGCTATACATGACGATGGTATCCTCAGCAATGCCTAACTCATCCAGAAAATCGAGCAGTTCGCCCACATGCTTGTCGTGTTCAACCATTACATCGTGGTAGAACGATTGCCACCGTCCGGCCTGGCCCAGAACTTCCTGCGGCGGGTGGACCCGGAAATGCATCCAGGTGGTATTGAACCAGACAAAGAAGGGTTGGTCATTGTCATGCGCCTCCTTCATAAATCGTTTCGCTTCGGGCAAAAATTCGGTGTCGACCGTTTCCATGCGTTTTTTGGTCAGCGGGCCGGTATCCTCGATTTTCTGCTTGCCGACGCGGCCCCAGCGCGGGTGTTCGGTGGGATCATCCTCCTCAGTAGCCCAACAGTGCATTACCCCGCGCGGTTTAAACCGGGCGTGGAAGTTAGGGAACTCCTCCTCCGGCGGATAGTCGACGTTTTCCGGTTCTTCTTCGGCGTTGAGGTGATAGAGATTGCCGAAGAACTCATCAAAGCCGTGCGCTGTCGGTAAGTACTTGTTCAAATCGCCGAAATGGTTCTTGCCAAACTGGCCGGTCGTGTAGCCCAGCGGCTTGAGCAGTTCAGCAATGGTCACATCCTCGGCCTGGAGACCGATGTCGGCCCCCGGCATGCCGACTTTGGTCAAGCCGGTGCGGTAGGGGCTTTGGCCGGTGATAAAAGCCGCCCGCCCCGCCGTACAGCTTTGTTGGCCGTAAGAGTCGGTGAAGCGCATCCCCTCGTTAGCCAGACGGTCGATGTTGGGGGTGCGATAACCCATCAGGCCGTCTGAGTAGCAACTCAGATTGGTGATGCCGATGTCATCCCCCCAGATGACCAGAATATTTGGCTTTTTTGCTGCCATTTTTAAAGCTCCTTTCAATTCGATGATAAGTTAAAAATTGGTTTGTATATCAGATGACCCGATCCTTAAGCCCTCGCTGCTCTGGGCTTGGTAACATCAAGAGACCTTTTGTGCCTGCCGGCGAAGGTGTTCAACCAAAGTTAACGTCACAAAAAAAGTGAGGCGGGCGTCATCTTATCTGTCGCAGCAAATTCGACATCGCTTCCTGGCTGACGGTGAGGAGTCCTTGTTGAGGCCGGTCAAGATCAACGATGACCATAAAGACGGCCACGAAGGCCAGGGCAAAGATGGTCAAGGCAAAGATGTCCCGTTTCCCGTCTGAACTGCTGGCAATGCCCACCAATAGAAAGCTCAGCACCATGGCTATATAAAGCACAATACCCACTAATCTCGGCAAGCGAAGGTTAAAGGCCGCCAACCGCTCCGAATGAATGTCGATCACGTCATTGATCGATTCGACAATGCTTACCATAATGGCGTCCGGCAGGGTTCCTTGGCTGACGTTAGCCTCCACGATCGACCACAACTCACCCTGGATCTCTTCAGACCGCGCGATGCCCGATTCTAACTGTGATAGATCGGCTGCGGTCGCAAGGCGCACCTCGACATACTCGCGCAACAGATTACGCGTTGAAGTTAGGTCTGGTTCGCTCAGAAAGCCGGCCCGGAGATAGGCAGTACCCACCGCATTGGCTTCGGTGACAACCATGACCCGGCGCTCCCCTTGTTGGTTGATGACAATCCCAATCGAAAAGGCGATGAGGAACGCCATCAGCCCCAACATGCCGCCGACCATCGTGCCCGTCACCTGGATCTCACCAAAAGCGAAATCCCGACTTTGCAGCCAAATGCCGACGCGAAAGCCGATCTCAGCGGCCACAATAACCAAAACTACCGTTATCACATAAACGGCCCAGAGCGGAAACATATCTACGATAATCACGTTCGTTCTCCTTGTATGTTTCGATTTGAGAGCCAATCAGCGGCCTAGGGTTGGGCCTGATGCACCGGTAATCTGCCCGGTTTAGACCCATTGGCCGCTTGCTTACGGCCGTGGCACTGCTTGACCTTGAGTCCACTGCCACACGGGCAGAGATCGTTTCGCCCGGCTTGGGCCAAGGCGGCATTCAATTTGGCCTCTTCTGCCGCCAGAATTCCCATCACCTCCGTCGCCGGACGGCCCCGCCGGATCAGGCCGGCTATGAGCTTCATGGGAAGCTCCACATGATGGAAGAATTGCTTGAAACCCGCGCATAGATAATTCAGCCCCGGCTCGCCATCGGGTGTCGTGAGAAAGCGATTCTTGGGACATTCGCCGTGGCAGGCGAAGCGGACATCACACTCCAAACAGTACTGCGGCAGCGCGTCCCGCTTGTCCGCCCCAAACTTTAGTTGTTGCGGCGAGGCCACCAGTTCGATCATATGCTCGTCTTGAATGTTGCCCAAGTGGTAATTCGGCTCGACAAAATGATCGCAGGCGTACAGGTCGCCATTATGTTCGATGGCCAATCCCTGGCCGCAGGTCTCGTTGAAGACGCACATTCCGGATGACTCCAGGCCTAACCAGTTCCGGGCTGTCGCCTCGAAGGTTTGCACGTAAATCCGGCCGACATCGTGCCGAACCCACTCATCGAAAATGGTGGTGAGGAAGCGACCGAACTGCTCCGGCAAGACCGAGCGGTCGGAGACGGTGGTGCCTTCCTGGTACAGGGTCAGGCCGTTCTCATTGATCCGCTCGACCACCGGGATGAACTGCATCCAGTCGGCGCCGATTTCATCGCGGATAAAGCGGTAGACCTCCAGCGGGTAATCGCCGTTGACCCGGTTGACCGTGGTCAGAATGTTGAACTCGACGCCATGTTTTTGTAGCAGCCGGATGCCCCGCATCACTTTATCGAAGGTCGGTTTTCCGCCTTTGTCCACCCGATAGATATCGTGCAACTCAGCCGGACCGTCGATGCTGATCCCGATAAGGAAATTGTGTTCTTTGAAGAATTCACACCATTCGTCATCCAGTAGGGTGCCATTGGTCTGCATCGTATGCAGAAAAGTCATGCCTGGCCGGCGATATTGTTCGGCTAAAGCCATCGCTCGGCGGTAGAAATCAAGGCCCATGAGAGTCGGCTCACCCCCTTGCCAGGCGATAGTCACCTGATCGGTGCGGTGGGACTCGATCAACTGGCGGATGTATCGCTCCAGCACCTCGTCGCTCATCCGAAACTTACTGCCGGGGTAGAGCTGTTCCTTGTCCAGGAAAAAGCAGTAGGCGCAATCCAGGTTACAGATGGCCCCGGTGGGTTTGGCCAGCAGGTGAAAGGCCGGCGGCGCACTGTCCGGCAAGATCAAGGCGATGTTTTCTTGGGTTTGTAAATCAAGGGACAATTGAGTCCTCCTTGCGTTAAATACACGTGACTTCAAAATAGCCGATTGTGCTGTAAGCTAAGAAGCTGTTTGAAACGTCAGCATTTACAGATTTGTCCACAGATTTACACTGATTTTCACTGATTTTTATCTAACCTTTGATATTATCAGTGAGAATCTGTGTCCATCTGTGGACTCTTTAAGGCTTTTAAAACCGTTTCTAAGCCATCGATTGTCCGAAAGTTTAAAGGAGCGCCGGGACGGTGAAGGAAGATTGAAAAGAAATGTTCGAGCCACTTCGCTCCTCGTTCTTGGGGTTTTGGACTAAATGGTGACGGACAGCCAAAGCCGCCGCTTCGGCGCGATTGGCGGCGTGCAGCTTGGACAGCACTTCACTGACGTGATGACGAATAGTAGACGGACTGAGGATCAACTGCTGGGCGATGTCATTGTTGCTAAATCCCTCAACCATCAAGGCCAACACCTCCTGCTGCCGCTCGGTTAAATCTGCGCCCAACGGTGGGCCGCTGTCGTTGTCTGACTGAAGCAAAACCTGAGGTACCTCTGAGGAGTATCTGGCCTGGCCCTGCGCCGCCGCCCGGATGGCTCCGGCAACCTCATCGATAAGGGCGCCCTTAAGCAGATAGCTAATGGCCCCGGCCCGGGTCGCCTGCCGGATCAACGCTTTCTCCAGAAAACTGGTCAGGACCACCACCTGGATGTGAGGATATCGCTCCCGAATGGCCCGAGTGGTGGCAATGCCATCCATGCCCGGCATCATCATATCCATCAAGATGACATCGGGTTGGACCTGGCCAACCAGCCGTAGGGCCTCCTCCCCACTGTAGGCTTCGGCCACCAGGTCGATGTCATCAAAGGCCAGCAACAAAAATCTGATGCCCATCTGCAAGATCTGATGGTCATCGACGGCCATCACCCGAATTGGTTTTTTGGCTTGTATCATTCGTTCCTCGCTCTTTTTCACCCTTGTCTGCGCCTCCGGCCCCAGGTCCGGGTAAGGTGATTGTTCGTAGTAACAACAAACAAGGGTGCAAAGAAACAGAGATGACGGCTGACCACACCGTCATCTCTGCTAATTGTTTATTCCTCGCCAAAAGCCTCGTTCAGTTTGGCTTCCTGTTCCTTGGATAGGTTAGATTTGATCAAAGTGCCAATCTGGCCCTTGAGTTCATCCTGTAACTTATCGACGGTGGCGCTGCCGGTAAGCAAAAACAGCGCCGACGTTCCTTCGGTTACTTGATCACGGACCGATTTAATAAAGTTGTCATCAATACCATAGTCGCTGAAATGGCCGGATAACGCGCCCATGGCTGCACCCACGGCCATGCCAAAGAAAGGAATGAAGAAGAGCAAGCCAAACAGCATGCCCCAGAAGGCGCCGCTTAGCGCGCCGGCGCCGGCCAGGTTTACGGCTTGGCGCGTTTTAGGTTTCTTTTTGCCCTCTTGCCATTCCACAACGGCTGCATCCTGAATTTGAAT
>JAGRCC010000822.1 GCA_020433785.1 Anaerolineae bacterium | reverse complement strand
GTCGAAGAGATGCCGGCCACCACCGAAGGCATCAAACGCTATTTGGGCAGCGGGCTAATCAAAGGCATCGGCCCCAAAATGGCCCGCCGCATCGCCGAGCACTTCGGGGCGTACACCCTCGACGTCATCGAGAACGAGATCCACCGCCTCAATGAAGTGGAGGGTATCGGCTCTAAGCGGGTAAAAATGATTGCCCAGGCTTGGGAGGCCCAAAAGCAGATCAAAGAAATTATGATCTTCCTGCAAGGCCACCAAGTCAGCACCACCTTGGCCGTCAAAATCTACAAAACTTATGGCGATAACGCCATCCAGATCGTCAAAGAAACGCCCTACCGCCTGGCCCGCGATATTTACGGCATCGGCTTTTTGACCGCCGACAAGATCGCTCGCAGCCTCGGCATCGAACCCGACGCCCCGCAGCGCGTCGCCGCCGGCATCGAGTACACCCTCAACCAACTGGCCGACCAGGGCCACGTCTACGCTCCTCGCGACCATCTCATCGAAGCCGCCGTCAAAATTCTCGATGTCATGGCCAATCAAGTCGATGCTCAGATTGATATGTTGCGGCAGGAAGATCGGATTAAAGTCGAGGACTTGGCAAAGTTGCAAAGTCGCAGGGTCGCAGGGGCGCAGGGGCGCAAGGTCACAGGGATGCAGGGTGGCAAAGTCGCAGGGTCGCAAAGTGACAGTGAGACAAGGTTGCAAGATGTTATTGGAAAAAACACCGAGACTGATAATTCCGCAACTCCCAACTCCCAACCTCCACCCTCCAACGTCCAATTACCAATTACCCAATCTCCAACCTCCAACGTCCAACCTCTCCAAGCCGTCTATTTAAATCCCTTCTACTTCGCCGAAGTCGGTGTATCGCAGCGGGCCGGCCGGCTGTTGGCGTCGCCGGAGAGCCGTCTGGGCGTGTTTCAAGAGGTGGCTTGGGATAAGGCGTTCGATTGGGTGGCCGGTCGGACCGGCGGCATTTCGCTAGCCGAGCGGCAGCGCGAGGCGGTACAGATGGCCTTGACCCGGAAGGTCGCCATTCTGACCGGCGGGCCGGGGACAGGCAAGACCAGCACTGTCAAAGCCATTTTGGAACTGCTCACCAGCAAAGGCAAGTCGGCCCTGCTGGCCGCGCCGACCGGTCGAGCCGCCAAACGGCTGACCGAAAGCACCGGCCGCGAAGCCAAAACCATCCATCGCTTGCTGGAAGTCAGCCCCAGCGAAGGCTTTAAGTTCCAGCGCGACCAGGACAACCCGCTCGAGTGTGACCTGCTGATCCTGGATGAGTGCTCGATGATCGACCTGGTGCTGATGAACAACGTCCTCAAAGCGGTGCATCCGGCCTCGCATCTGCTGCTGGTCGGCGACGCCGATCAACTGCCAAGCGTCGGTGCGGGTAATGTCCTGCGCGATCTGATCGGCAGTGAGGTGATTCCGGTCACCCGGCTGGACGTCATCTTCCGGCAGGCGGCCGACAGTAGCATTATCACCAATGCCCACCGTATCAATCAAGGCCAGACCCCGATCTACCCCAAGTCGAAGCAAGATTTTTACTTCTTCGGCAAGGAAGAGCCGGAAGAGGCCGCCGATATGGTGGTCGATATCGTAGACCGGCGTATCCCGCATAAATTCGGTATTCCGCCGGCTGAGATTCAGGTGCTAACGCCGATGCACCGGGGCAGCGCCGGAGCCCGGACGCTCAACGAGAAGTTACAGGCCCGGCTTAACCCGTTGCGCTACGGCCAGCCGGAATATCGCGGCGGCAGCCGGCTGTTTCGAGTTAGCGACCGGGTGTTGCAACTCCGCAACAACTACGATAAAGATGTCTTCAATGGCGATATCGGCACCATCACCCGGATCGATCTTGAGGAGGGCGAGGTCGTAGTCGAGTTCGAAGGGCGGCCGGTTACCTACGAATTCAGCGATCTGGATGAGCTGACCCTGGCCTACGCCATGAGCGTCCACAAAAGCCAGGGCAGCGAGTATCCGGTGGTTGTACTGCCGATGTTGACCCAGCACTACATGCTGCTTCAGCGCAATCTGTTGTACACGGCTATCACCCGAGCTAAGAAGATGGTGGTTATTGTCGGCACGCGCAAAGCGGTAGCAATGGCGGTCGGCAATGATAAAATCGCCGCGCGCTGGTCGGCCCTGACCGATCGGCTGAGAAATCAATTGTTATAAATTTTGAGTAACGGTTAACTCCCCGGCAAAAGAATTGAAAACCGGCGCAATGTTGCGCCGGTCTTTTTATATTGGGCGACGCTTTTCTGGACTATTCGGCGGTGATAATAATCTCTTTCAAATCGGTTTCTTGACCGGCCTCAACCAGTATCCGTTCTGACAAGGATAGCCCCGGACCGGAGGTCAGTTGGACCCATTGTCCCGCTTCCGGTTTGGCGGTGAGAATGTAACGACCAACCGGTAACGCCTCGAGCGCAAAGTTGCCTTCGGCATCGGTCGTCGTGTTGCGCACAAACGGTTGATCGGCACAAGGCGTGGGGCCGTAAAACCGCGAGCTTAATCGTTCGACACAAATTTCAATAACGGCGTCGGCAATAGGCTGCTCATCCTCGTCGACCAGTTGGCCGGTTATCGAGCCGGGCTCCTTTTCGATGGGCGCCGGCAGCGTGGGACCGGCCCCCAACACGGCCAGGTCTCTGACATCGTTATCAACCAGATCCGCATTATCCATTCGATAAGCCGACCAAGTCGTACCGTCAAAGATATCAACTCCGTATTCCGTGCCGAACCAGAGCCGTCCCTGGGCATCGATGCTGATAGAGTTCACATCATTACTGCTTAAAGCGCTGTTCGCCCGGTCGTAGGTGCTCCAGGTTTGACCATCGAACACAAAGACGCCTTTGGTTAACGTGCCAAGCCAAATTTGATCCTGATTGTCGACGGCGATGGTTTGAACGCCGGATACATCAAAATTTTCATACTCGGTCCAGGTCCCGTCATCATACTTGAACAACCCCCAACTGTGAGCAACCCATACGCTGCCGTGACTATCAATGGCGAGTTTCTCGAAGAAGTAGTTATCGTCAAAGCCGCTGCCTTCCTGGAAGACGGTCCATTTATTGCCATCAAAGCGGGCGACGCTATTTGAGGTCGCCACCCACACTTTACCATCCAAGCCAATGACCAGATCATTGACCAAATCACTGGCTGCTTCCCCCGTGGCCAATAGTGAAGCCGGATAGGTCTTCCAACGGCCATCAAAGGTGCTCACGCCTTGATAATGGCCCACCCAAATATTACCGGCGGCATCACAGGCAATCGCTTCCGGGCTGGTGAAATCGGTTTCGCCATAATCTTTCCAATTACTGCCGTCAAAAGCGACGATACCCTGGCTCTGAGCGATCAACATCCGGCCATCGGCGCAGGCAGTGACGTCATAGATGAAATCACTATCCAGCGACGAGTCACTCCGGGTAAAGGTTTGCCAGCCTGTTTCGTCCAGGCAACTTAGTCCAAAGCCAGCCGATCCGGCACACATAAAATAAGCCTCTGCTTCTGAAGCAGAGGCTTCGCTATAAGCGGGCAAAATTAGAACGACGCACCCAATAAATAATAGGAACGTCCAAGATTTTACGATTTGAATAGGGTTGGTTAACATCCTTTTTTTTATCCTTGTTGAGTTGAAAAGTTATTTTGACCTAACATACCTCACAAGTGCGAAAAAAAGATGAACTTAGTGTGAATTGGACTTCTGACAAGGGACGATGTAAAAAGCAGATTGAAATTTGCTAAAAAATGAAACTGGGCCAAAACTATTCTAAGTTGCTAGTCATCAGACCTGATAGAGAACGATAAGGGATGAATGACGAACAAATAATGAAGAATTAATTTATTAGAACTTACGCAGTTCGCGGTTTCTTAACCACGAATTACACGAATTCCACTAATTTTTACCCTTTTTCGTGCAATTCGTGCAATTCGTGGTTGATTTTAAAGCCTGAACCCTTCAACTGCGTAACTCATATTTATAATGAAGGATGAAAGATGAAGGATGAGTGTGACCAGATTTTTGCTTAAGCGGTGGATTAGACATCTGGTTATTATTGCCGGGGTGATCTTTTTAGTGAAC
>JAGRCC010000821.1 GCA_020433785.1 Anaerolineae bacterium | reverse complement strand
AAATGCTGCGCTCGACGTTTGGCACCGCCGGCACCATGGTGCTGTTAGTTGGCCTGATTCCGGTGGTCTTTATTTTGATCAGCGGCCTGTCCTTCCGCGAACTGTTCCAGGCCATACGGGATTTGTATTATCGCTTCCAGGATTGGCGGCATTTTCGCCAATTGACCATCAACAACCAGCCGACCATCACCGGGGTGCGGCTGGCCGAACCCAAACCCCGGCTCATCGACCGCGTTTTGCCGGGCCGTACCGGCGCAGCCAAACCCGTACCGCGCGATGGTAGCTCGGTGGTTATCATTGGCGGCGATGATCGCGTCTTACCGGGCCCCCCGATCAATCAGGCGGCTCAGTTACCCTCGCCGGATACGGACGAATTTGAGGCTCAACCCATGATGGATGGGCGCTGGCAGCTGCCGCCTATCGTTCAAATATTTGACGAAGGCTATGAGATGGAAATCAGCGAGTCGGAGATCCGGCAGCGGGTTAAGATCATTGAAGAGACGCTGCTGAGTTTTGGTGTAGAGGCCAAGGTGCGGGAGATTAACCAGGGGCCGGCTGTAACCCAATTTAGTCTCGAACCAGGCTTTATGGCCACCAAGGACGCTAAAGGCAACCCGCGTAAGGTGCGGGTGTCGCGCATTGTGAACCTGGCCAATGATCTGGCGCTGGCGCTGGCGGCTTCGCCCATCCGGATCGAAGCGCCGATTCCGGGGCGCCCTTATGTGGGTCTGGAAGTGCCCAACTCGAACACGAATCTGGTTACGATACGGACCGTGATGGAATCGGACCAGTTTCAGCGGTCGAAAGGGGCGCTAAGGATTGCGATGGGGCAAGATGTATCGGGCCGGTCTTTCGTGGCCGATCTAACCACGATGCCGCACCTGCTTATTGCCGGGGCGACCGGTTCGGGTAAAAGCGTTTGTATCAATGCCGTCGTGGCGTCATTGATTACCCTGCACACGCCGGAGACGCTGCGCTTTTTGATGATCGACCCCAAAATGGTCGAGTTGGTGAATTACAACGGCATCCCCCACCTGTTGGCGCCGGTCGTAACCGAGTTGGAGAAAGCGACCGGGGTGTTGAGTTGGGCCACCCGCGAGATGGATCGGCGCTATAAGCTGTTTGCGAAAGAGCATACCCGCAATCTGGAAGCCTATAACGAAAAAATGACGAAAGAGGGCGGCGAGACCATGCCTTACATCGTCATTATCATCGATGAGTTGGCCGATTTGATGATGATGGCCCCGGATGAGGTTGAGCGGACGGTGGCTCGGATTGCGCAGATGGCCCGCGCTACCGGGATGCATCTGATCCTGGCCACGCAGCGGCCGTCGGTGGATGTGGTCACCGGGTTGATTAAGGCTAACTTCCCGGCCCGGATCGCCTTCGCCGTTAGCAGCCAGATCGACTCGCGGGTTATCCTCGACTCGCCCGGGGCGGAGCGGCTGCTGGGTAAGGGCGATATGCTCTATATGGCGCCCGATTCGGCCAAACTCAAACGGCTGCAAGGCGTCTTTGTCTCCGACAGCGAACTCAACCGTTTGGTCCAATTCTGGCGAGGCAGCGCCTATGAGGGCGAGCGGCGTTCACGCGGTCCCATCGAGATGCCGCAAAATTTAATCCAACGGCCGCTGATGGATGAGTATGAAGAGACGGTTAAAAAAGAGGAAGCCAACAAAGAGGAAGCGCTACTGGAAAAGGCCATCGAAACAGTACGGGCCGAGGGCAAAGCGTCGGTGTCGCTGTTGCAGCGGCGGCTGCGAATCGGCTACGCACGCGCCGCTCGTTTAATTGACGAAATGGAAGCGCAGGGTATCATTGGGGCAGATGAAGGCGGCGGTCGCGCCCGGCCAATCTTGGTAACACAGGCCGATGACGACGCCGATCCCACTGCCGACGAGGAGTATGACGAATGATATCACCGCAAAATTTGACGCTTCGCCCCGGAGACGCGTCTGCGGCCAGCAGTTCGCTAAAGATCGGGGTGTTAGCGTTACAAGGCGCATTTCTGGAACACGTCAATATGATGCGCCGGTTGGGGGCCACCCCCGTCGAAGTCCGTCTACCACGTGATTTGGCCGATCTAGACGGCCTGATTATCCCCGGCGGTGAAAGCACGACCATCGGCAAGTTGGCCGCCCAATTCGGGCTGCTGGAGCCGCTGCAACAATTTATCGCCGACGGCCGGGCAGTGTGGGGGACCTGCGCCGGGTTGATCTTTCTGGCCAAGGATATCGGCGCAACGGGCACCGGCGGCCACGTGGTGCCGCCCCGGCTGGAAGTGATGGATGTCAAAGTCAATCGCAATGCCTTTGGCCGTCAGGTCGCCAGCTTTGAAGCCGATTTGAGGCTAACCTTTGACCATGATGACCCTTTTCACGCCATCTTTATTCGAGCCCCCAAAATAGAGGCCGTCGGTGATGGGGTCGAGGTTTTAGCTACGCTTGATGATGGCACGATTGTGGCCGCTCGTCAAGGAAATCTGCTGGGTACCTCGTTCCATCCGGAACTGACGAATGATCTCCGGTTTCATCAATATTTTTTGTCGATGGCCCAACCAAAACCATCTTAATATCTCATTTCGTAGGGCAAACTTAAGGTTGCCTTACACTGTTCCGAACTGCTGAGAGAATAGCCATCAGCGGCTTAGGAGTTTGCCAATCTTCGCCGAAATGATTATCTTTATAATTTATAGCATGTACCTGAGGATGTATCATTGGCGAGAAAAGCAAAGAGGCCGTATGCCGTCCGGGCGCTATTGATTGAAAACGAGCGCATTCTGTTCATTCACCATAACTTTAGAGACCCCGCCTTTTTTGGTAAGTGGACCTTCCCCGGCGGCCGGCTCGATCCGCACGAAACCGACCCGCTGGTCTCGCTGCACCGGGAAATGTTGGAGGAGCTATCGGTCGAGATTGACGTCATTGGTGAGGTGGGGCGCTTTTACAGCCGCACCGGCTCCGACTATTTGATCTTTGCCGGGCGGCCTCTAGGCCCCATCGGTCCTCTACAGCTCGATGAAATCCGTGAGTTCATCTGGCTCACCCCCGCCGAAGTCTACGAATGGCACTGTAAAGAGAAAATGCAATTTGGCTTTGAGATGAAAGCGGTTTCGATGTATTTGAAGAAGTTTCCCTGGCCATGATCAGGTGTAGCAATCCTTAACCTGGGCAGGCCAAAATTAGAAGTAAGAAATTAGAAAATAGCGTTACAATTTTTTCGTAACTACTCAGCAGTCCGGCCAATGACCATTGTCTTGCGGGGATTTGGAGATTAGGAGATAAATTTTTCATATAAAATCTCCAAATTCCCTAATCTCCGCTAGAAATTTTTGATTTTTGATGTGTCTGCTGAGTAAATACAATTTTTCAATTCTAATTTCTTTTTGCCTCAGAATTCCCGTGGTAACAGTCGTTCAGCATATCGACCATGTTGACTCGCTGTTGCGCGGTGAGATAAGCGCCTCTCAAAAACGAAATCACCAATAGCAACAACGCCAGCGCCAAACTGGCTATCGGCCACCAGCTAAAAGTCCCGATCACCAACAACCCGATTAAGGCCACCAGCGAAATTGCGCCGATTATCAAAGCCAATGTTGTGATTTTTTTGGGTGACATCTTTTCTCCCCTCGATTTGGAGCGACAAAGCTTGCTTTGTTAAACATGATCAAAGCAAGCTTTGATGCTCCGATAAATCCTCTTCTATCGCCCGTTTTTAATAGGCACAAGATGTGGCCTAACATCAATACTGGCCATGCCGGCACTCTCTGCCGCCTGCAAGCCCAAATCGCTGTCCTCGTAGACCAGACAGTATTGAGGCTCTACCCCTATACGACGAGCTGCTTCTAAAAAGGTGTCAGGAGCGGGTTTACCATGCTCAACATCGTCGGCTCCCACCACGGTATCAAACAAATCTTTTATGCCGGTTGCGATCAGCGCGGCCTGGACAACCTGTTGGGTTGCGCCGGTGCCTACGGCCATGGGCAGGCGTCCCTTGTAAGTGCGGGCAATACTCACGACTGGTTCAATCGGCTTGACCTGGGGCAAATAGGTGTTGATATACAGGCTTTCTTTGTGTTCCGCAAACTCTTCGGGGTCAAAACTGTAGCCAAAGGTTTCGTTGAGTATTTCAACAATGCGACGACTGGGAATGCCGCCCAATGCATAAAAAAGATCCTCGGGGAAATGTCCGCCGAACGATTTAGCCGTTTGCTCCCAGGCCAGGTAGTGGGACGGCATGGTATCGATCAGCGTACCGTCGGCATCAAAAATGATTCCTTTTATATGGGGTTCAATCGCGTTTAACAAAGGTGGTTTCCTTTCGTGTTGTAATTGCCGTATAGGCGGTTTTATAGGAGTGACGTAGTCACACCTTTGTGACGACTCTTCGATTGGGTTAATTTAGGTTTGGCATTGCGAACAAAAGTGGGTCGAGCGTCCGCCCAGCACAATTCG
>JAGRCC010000067.1 GCA_020433785.1 Anaerolineae bacterium | reverse complement strand
AAATTTTAAAGGTTGTAAGCTGTTGATGAAGGAATGCAAACAGTGAATAATAAAATAAGAGACCAATGGGGTAAAACTTTATGAGACGCTAAGCAATAGAGTTCCTTTTCTGATCTCCTCTCATTAGTTGACCCTCTCTGGCTCTAAAAACCTATTCGTCATTTGAGATTATGGCGAATCAAATGGCTAAGCTTAGCGGCTAGCTATCCTCAAGGTTACCTGCCCTTGATTATGAATTACTGCTAACCTAAGGCAGTAAAAATACATATCTACTATATTTGCAACGTCAAGCGTATCAATCCGATTCGTCTATTTTTGGTTGTCCAGGTTACGCTTGCTCGTGTAGCCCTACAAAACGAAGTAAAGTGAGGTGGTTATCATGGCAGTAAGTGTTGAAAAAGAAAAAACGGCTGATATCAAAAAATCTTCATCCCGAACTATCGAAGTCCCCCAGACGATTACCGTTAGAGATTTGGCTGATAAGATGTCAATTAGTCCCATCGAAGTGATTAAGGTGTTGATGGGTAACGGCATTATGGCTAATATCAATCAGCAAATCGATTTCGATACGGTCACAATTATTGGGGAGGATATGGGGTTTGAAGTTGTGCCGCCGCACATCGAGGAACCTGAGGAACAGGAAGAGGAGCTCGAACTTCCCATTCATCGCCGCTTAATTGCTCAAGAAGACCCGGCCGACCTGCAAACTCGACCACCCGTTGTCACCGTATTGGGGCACGTTGATCATGGCAAGACAACGCTACTTGATGCCATTAGACATACGCAGGTGGTTAAGGGCGAGTCAGGGGGGATCACCCAGCATATTGGGGCGTATCAGGTGTTTTTGGATGATCGTCCTATTACTTTTTTGGATACGCCCGGTCACGCCGCTTTTACCGCGATGCGGGCGCGTGGTACGCAAGTGACCGATCTGGCCATTCTGGTTGTGGCCGCTGATGATGGCGTGATGCCGCAAACCCGTGAGGCGGTTGAACACGCTCGAGCCGCTCAAGTACCAATTTTAGTCGCTCTTAATAAGGTTGACAAGAATAACGCCAACCCCGATCGCGTCAAGCAAGAGTTGGCCGAAATCGGATTGTTGGTTGAAGAATGGGGCGGCGATACCGTGTGTGTGCCGGTCTCGGCCTTGAAAAATCAAGGTATCGATGATTTGTTGGAAAATATTCTGTTGATCACGGAAGTGTCAGATTTAAAGGCCAATCCGAATCGACCGGCTCAAGGTGTTGTCATTGAAGGCCGCCTCGATAAACGACGCGGCGTTATCGCCACGTTGTTGGTTCAGAATGGTCGGCTCAAAGCTGGCGACTTTATCGTCGTGGGTTCGCAATACGGCCGGATCAGAGCGATGTTTAATGACAAAGGCAAGAAAATCAAAGAAGCGGGCTTATCAGTCCCGACTTCGGTGATGGGTTTGTCTGAGGTGCCGGAAGCGGGCGACTTTTTTGAAGTCGTAGCTAACGAAAAAGCGGCACGGGCGATCGTTCAGGAGCGCGTTGATGCTAATGAAAGAACCCGACAAAGTATAGAGCGCCGGCCGGTGTCTTTGGAAGAGTTCTTCCGACAGCGCAGTGAAACCGGCGATCAAACCTTACGGCTCATTGTCAAGGCCGATGTACAGGGGTCTCTGGAGCCAATTGTCAACTCACTGAAGGATTTAGCCGCCAATAACCTGAAAGTTAAAATTCTATTGGAAGGTACCGGCGGCATTTCCGAGTCGGACGTGAATTTGGCTGTCGCTTCACAGGCCATTGTGGTAGGCTTCCATGTTGGCGTCGATCCGGCCGCCGAACGTTTGGCCGAAGCCGAAGGGGTGGACATTCGCCTGTATGAAATTATCTACAAGCTAATTGAAGATATCGAGAAAGCCCTGAAGGGGATGCTTGAGCCTGAGTATGCTGATAAAACCATTGGGCAAGCCGAAGTTCGGGCGGTTTTCAAAATTCCAAAGCGAGGCAATATCGCCGGCTGCTATGTGCTCGACGGTCGTATCACCCGTAATTCGTTTATTCGGGTTCGGCGCAACGGTAACGTCCTGCATGAAGGTAAAGTATCGTCCCTGAAGCGGTTCACCGAAGATGTGCGCGATGTCGCATCTGGTTTTGAATGCGGTATTGGGGTCGATGGTTTTAATGATTTTGAAGAACGAGACATTCTTGAAGCATACGTTAAAGAAAGAGTTAACTAAGCGGTTATGGCAACGCGACGTCAACGGCAGGTTGCCGAACTGCTGCATGAAGAACTCAGCCAGATCATCCAATTTGAAAGCCGCGATCCGCGTTTGGGCTTTGTAACGGTGACTGGGGTTGAGGTCAATCCGGATTTGCGCTTTGCCAGGGTATTCGTCAGCGTTCTCGGCGATGATGACGAGGTGCGTAGTACCCTGACGGGTCTAGCTAATGCCACTCAGTTTTACCGGCATCGACTGCGCGAGAATGTATCGCTGCGCTACATTCCGGAACTTCACTTTAAGGTTGATAATTCGTTTGAACAAGGCATGCGGATCGATAAACTTTTAGACGAGATTCGGAGCGATACCGCCGATATTGAACCAGACTCCGAAACCGAGGCGAGCGATTAACGGTGGCACCCCATCGGCCAACCTCGGGTATTTTGATTATCGACAAACCTAAAGGCATCACCTCTCACGATGTTGTGGCTCGTGTACGAAAGGTGACCGGAATTCGCAAGGTAGGCCATACCGGTACATTGGACCCACTGGCAACAGGGGTTTTAGTGATCTGTGTGGGTCAAGCAACGCGGTTGATTGAATACCTTGTGACCGGTCTCAAACAGTACCGAGCCACAATTCGTTTTGGCGCCACCACCGATACCCTCGATAGTGAAGGCCAAATTCTGTCACAGCACGATATTTCTGATCTAACCCCGGCCGGCTTGAAGCAAATTTTGCCGGCGTTTTTGGGTGAGATCGACCAGATTCCCCCTATTTACTCGGCCATCAAGCAAGACGGCCGGCCGCTATACAAGGCGGCTCGGGCCGGTAAATCGATTACCCTTGAGCCGCGCCGGGTAACCATTCATACCCTGGAATGGGTAAGTTGGGCCGCGCCGGATTTAACTCTGGATGTCAGTTGTTCCGCCGGAACCTATATTCGAGCCTTGGCCCGTGATCTGGGTGAAGCTTCCGGCACAGGGGCATACCTGGCCGAGTTAACACGCACGGCGAATCAACCCTGGTTACTTGACGATGCTGTATCTTTGAATACACTTGTGCGTGAAACAGAGGCAAACCCTGTTGGCTGGCAAAAATATCTCTTGCCGATGGATGAGGCTATCAAGCATTTACCCAAACTTATTTTAGACGAACCGACCGTTATTCGCGTTAAGCACGGCAATAAAGTTCAGATCGCTCAAGAGCAGCTCGAGTTTGCCGATAGACAAGCTCTCCTTAGCGCTAATTTGCTTCGAGCCTACCTACCCAGCGGAGAGTTTCTGGCCATCTTGGAGTTGATTGAGGCTAATGACAACATCTGGCAACCTAAAAAAGTATTTCAAACGTGAGACCCTATGCAAGTATTCTCAGACTTGTTCACAGCTCGTTTAACCGACCCTACTGTATTAACGATAGGGACATTCGATGGCATCCATCGCGGTCATCAGGATCTGATTGCTCAACTCAAAGCCACCGCCTCTATCAAACAGGCTCAATCCGCTATCATCGCGTTTCATCCTCGGCCCAAAACTATTTTCGCACCGCATTTGTTTAGTAACGATTATCTTACGACGCCTAGTGAGAAAATTGCGCTCATAGCGTCGCTGGGGATTGATGTCTTAATTTTAATTCCCTTCTCCAGAGAACTATCGCAGATAACTGCCTCCGATTTCGTGAAGCTAATCGTGGAGAATTTGAGCGTCGTTGAGTTGTGCGTCGGTTACGATTTTGCGTTGGGTAAAAATCGGGAAGGTAACGTTGAAAAATTGCGAGCTTTAGGCCAGCAGTTCGGTTATGGTGTGACGACAGTTGAACCCTTTTTGCTCGATGGCCAGGTAGTTAGCAGCACCCAGGTTAGGGAACAACTACTCAGCGGCGATGTCCGGCGGGCGGCTTATTTACTGGGTCGCTACCCGTCGCTGACCAGCGAAATTGCTCAAGGTGCGCAACGAGGTCGGTCGATTGGTTTTCCCACGGCCAATTTTTCTGTTCCACCAGAGAGGCTGCTGCCCGCTAACGGCGTCTATGCGACTTTTATTCAACACCCCGGTCGTTCGCATCGTTACCCTAGCGTCACTAATGTTGGGGTTCGTCCGAGCTTTGGCGAGAATGAGCGAACTGTGGAAGCGCACATTTTTGATTTTAACGAGAACATCTACGGCCAAACCCTAACGCTGGAATTCGTCGAACGGCTTCGGCCTGAACAGAAATTTGATGGTATCGCGGCCTTGGTGGCTCAAATTTCAAAAGATTCTGATCAGGCCCGATCATTGCTGGCTAAGGAAATTCTGTCGGCGGTCTAATCGGCTTGAAATCTAAATGGTGTTGTACAGCTAGAGCATAAAACTAGTGGTAATCACCTGGTTAAGCAGAGGTTATCACTTTTGGAACTGCATGAGTTTTTTTGTAAACAAAAAAGCTCTCCGATATACCTAGGAGAGCTTTTTTGCTTCGTTTGAAGGTGAGATTAGGCTGGTTGGAGTAGCGCTTCTAAAGCCGCAATGCGGGCTTCAAGGGCATCTAAACGTTGACTGCGGGGGATAACCCCTTCTGTACGGCGTTGAAATCTTAGTTTGACTCCAGTATGTTCAAAGCGGCCAATGGGGTTAGAGACCCATTTGCAGTTTTTAACAATGGGGCTAGGGAGCCGGAGAATACCTTCATCGTCCAAATCCCACAACCAGATATCTTCTCCACCCGATTTAAATGTGTGCTGCGCGTAGCCGGCATAATTTGTTGTTTGGGCATTGCCTCTTAGAACAGCCGGTGCTCCACGCCAATGATTTTCGGTGGGGGTCAGCCCGATATCTGGCCCGCCCCCGGGAAAACCAAAAATGACCCACACCCCTCTAAGCGGATCACCGTGTTCGTCAATAACTTCAACCTGGTGATGTTGTTCGATATCGGACGGGGCTACTTCAACGAGCACATATTCGCCGAAATTTGAAGGGTAAGGTTGTTCTAGGTGTAGTCCCCAGGGAGCCATTTTACTGGGAATACCGGTTAGGGCATCGTAGCCATAGTTGATCTCGTCACTCATTTTGTCTCCTTATACATGTTCTAATAAGAAATTTTTGGATTTAATTTGGAATTGATAGGGGTGGTCACGTTTGTGTATCGTCACTGGAGAGAATTAAAATATCTGCCGCTTCAGGCGTTGCTAAAACATGCTGATTTACCATAAACATAGTTTACACAAAAAAATCCCTCTAGAATAGGGCCAAAGGTACCTAATCTTTAGGGACTAAAGTCACTATTCAACTAAGTACTTTAGTACCTAGAATTCATTTTGAAGAAAATAAAAGGGATTTAAAAGCATAAGCCCAGAGATTAGTGGGAACGGCTAATCTCTGGGCTAAAGAAGGAAGGAAATGCGCAAAAGTTATTGCAACTTGTTGGACTTAAGTATAGCAATTTATGAGGCTTTTCACATCAGCCATCAAGCGATTATTTGCCTAAGAATTAATGAGCCGCATTGCCTAGGCAATTTCGCTTAGAGAGCTAAAATAATCAAAAAATTTGCACCTTTCCAACATTATGTTATGATTTAAATCTATTGAGACTGAGTATTTTGAGTAATGTCGATGAAAGCACAATATCGTAATTTGCCGGATTGGATGGAAACGAATGCCTGGCGCGAAATTCTGGCTCGCATTTTTGCCGGAGTTGAGGCCCAGTTGAATATTACGCCAGAGTGGCTGATCAACCCGACAACGAATCGCCGGCTTAAATTGGATCTTATGTACCCGGAGTTAGGTGTCGCTGTCCGGTTTGAGGGTTTAAAGGGTAAGAATCAGCGCCGCCGACTTAGCTTAGAAGAGGAAGACCAACTACGGACGCGGCAGGATGCGCGGGTGGAAATTTGCCAGCAGCACGGGATTCAGTTGGTGGTCATTGAATCTGGCCTCAATAAACCCGGTGATGTCTTTCGTCAAATCGACACAGCCCTAAGTCGCGCCGGCCAAGCTGGGTACGATGTCAAGAGCAACCAAAAACTCAAGGCCTGTCGAACTACGGCTTCGACGCTCTCACGCAAAATCCATACATCGGCCGATTTAAAAGTCTATGCCGATTTATGGCACGATCGCCAGTATCAAGTGCCTGAACCAAGCCGCGAATCGCCGGCGTATGGTGAAACAGTCACCTTTGCCGAAGGTATGGAAGTTGAGCACGAAAAATTTGGACCTGGTATTGTGCTGGCCGTTAGCCCGGCCGAAGGGGACACGTTTGTTACCGTAGATTTCATTACGGCCGGCCAAAAAACGCTGGCCGCCAGTTTGGTTGGCGACAAAATGCTGCCCAAGTAACCTTCGCTGGTTGATATTGACTCCCCTGGGCGTCATCATTATAATAGGACCATCCAAACCCCTTGCACTCAGGGGAATTTTTTTATCCGGTAACTTCAGGATTAAGGCCATGTGGCAGACCTATTATACCCCCCAATCCCTTGATGAAGCCTTACAACTGCTGGCCGAATATGAGCACGATGCCCGTCTCATTGCCGGTGGAACCGACATTGTGGTTGAGTATGATCGAGGCGTTCGTTCAGAAAAAATCTTAATCGATATTTCGCGCCTACCCGATTTAGACCAAATTACCCAGGATGAGCATAATCACATCCATTTAGGGCCATTGGTGACGCACAACCAGGTTGTTCGATCCCAACTTTGTCTGGATCGAGCTTTTCCGCTGGCTAAGGCTTGCTGGGAAGTGGGCGCGCCGCAGAT